>JALYTG010000176.1 GCA_030854405.1 Chloroflexota bacterium
ACCGGATACTGGTGCTCGCCCTGGAGGCCGAGGGGCTCGCGGCTGGTGACGAGGGCCCGGACACGAGCGGTCGCTTGCAGCATCTCGCCCACTCGCTCCGCCGCCGGCAGCACCTGCTCGAAGTTGTCGAGCACCAGGAGCACGTTCTTGGCCCCCAGGTACTCGATGACCAGCTCGACTGGAGACCGGCCGAGGTTCTCCTCGATCCCCAGCGCCTGAGCCACGGTCGGGACCACGAGGTCCGGGTTGGAGATCGGGGCGAGTCGCACGAAGAAGGCCCCGTCCTCCATCTCGACCTGCAGATCGGCGGCGGTCCGCAGTGCCAGGCTGGTCTTGCCCGTCCCGCCCGGGCCGGTGAGGGTGACCAGCTTCGACCGGGTGACAAGCTCCTTCAGTTCGCGGAGCGCTCCCTCCCGACCCACGAAGCTGGTCAGGGGGGTGGGGAGGTTGCCCAGGCGCCGCTCGGCGGAGCGGATCGGAGGAAACTCGGAGGGGAGGCCCTCGGCCACGACCTGGTACAGGCGTTCGGGATGCTCGAGGTCCCGCAGCCGGTGGTCGCCGAGGTCACGCAGGGCGACCTTCTCCGGGAGAGCGTGTTCCAGGAGGGCCCGCGTGCTCTCCGAGATCAGGAGCTGGCCGCCATGCCCGGCTGCGGCGATGCGGGCCGCTCGGTGAACGTCGAGGCCCACGTAATTGTCGCCGCCCAGGGTCGCCTGGCCGGTGTGGAGACCCATGCGCACTCTGACGCGAGCTCCCTCCGGCCACGGGTGGTCCGCCAGGGCGTGTTGGCTCGCAACAGCGGCGGCCAGGGCCTCGGGCGGGGCGGGGAAGACGACGAAGAACGAGTCCCCCTCGGTACTGACGACCGTTCCCCGATGTGCGGTGAACGCTTTCCGGAGCAGTCCCTGGTGGGTCTCGAGGACGTCGGGATAGCGCTCGCCGAGCGACTGCAGGAGTCGCGTGCTCCCCTCGATGTCGCTGAACAGGAACGTGACCGTTCCCGTTGGCAGGTCGGAGCGATCCTTCACGGGCTGTCTCCCAGCCGGGCCATTATGGCCACCGACGGACCCTGGGCCATAACCACCTGGGGCTATCTGCGATGTGCGACCCTGTCTGCGACATGCCGGTGAGCGAGGACCCAGGGCCGCCACCGCGCGCAGACTGCTGCGAACCGCTCGATCCGCGCATCGCGCGCCACTTCGATCGGAAGATGCGCCAGCGAGCCGCGGATGGAACCCGGCCAGCGCTCCACTCTGTGTCGCAGCGTGTTTTCGACGCCCTCGCCGCCGACGCGACCGCGGCGGCGCCATCGGTCCTGGAGATCGGTTGCGGCGGTGGAGCGCTCAGCATCGGCCTCCTCGAGCGTGGGGCAACCTCGGCCACTGGCGTGGATTTGTCGACCGAGAGCCTTGAGGTGGCACGTGGGCGGGCCGAGGTCGCTGGGCTGTCGGACCGAATACGCTTCGAGCCCGGTGACGGTGCGCTGATCCCGCTGGCACCGCACGACTGGGTCGTGCTCGACCGGGTGTTGTGCTGCTATCCCGATCTCGATCGGCTGCTCGGAAACTCGGTGTCGGCGGCCCAGAACCGTTATGCCTTTTCGGTGCCCGCATCGAGCGGCTGGCGAGGCTTCGCCAATCGGATCTGGTTTTGGCTCGAGGATGCTACCGAGTCGCTGCGCGGGCAACCGTGCCGCGGATACGTCCACGACATCCGGAGGATCGAAGCTCGGCTCAAGGACGCGGGGTTTCGTCGCACCCGGAGCGGCGTGGCGCGCCTTTGGTACGTCGCCGTCTTCGACCGGACCTGAGACAGGGTGGACGGCCGCGCCTCAGAAGCGGTCGAGGGTCCGGGTGAGTCGGGTCCGCTCCCTTCGAGCTCGCCAGAGACGAGGTTGCCTCAGCTGGAGCATGGAGCGGTCTCGGCATCCGCCACATGAGAGGCCATACTCGATTTGATGCGGCTCGACTTGCCTCTCGCTCCGACCCTGCGCAGGCTCGCTTTCCTGGGTGTGGCTGAGACCGACGCCGACGAGATACGCACCCAGAAGGCAACGCTGACGCTCGCCGCCGTGTCCATCACTCTCCTGTCGTTCATCTGGGTCGGGACGTATTGGGCCTTGGGCCTCACCCAGGCCGCGGCGATTCCCCTTGCCTACCAGGTCGCCTCGGTCGCGAGCCTGGTCATCTTCGCCCGAACGAGGAGCTATCGCTTCTTCCGGTTCAGCCAGGCGGCAATGATGACGCTCCTGCCGTTCCTCCTGCAGTGGACGCTCGGTGGCTATGTCGCCTCGAGCGCGGTCAGCCTGTGGGCCCTCGTCGCGGCGATCGGGACGCTGTTCTACTTCACCGCCGACGAGTCGATTCCCTGGTTCGTCGCCTTCCTCGGGCTGACTCTGCTCTCGGGGCTGCTCGAGCCCGGCCTCTCACGGAACCCGGCTGCGATGCCGGACCTCGTCAGGGTCGCCTTCTTCGTCCTGAACGTCATTGGCGTCTCGCTGACCGCGTACCTGCTGCTCCAGTACGCGGTCCGAGCCCGCGATGAAGCTTTTGCGCGCTCGGAAGGTCTTCTCTTGAACGTTCTGCCCAAGTCGATCGCTCAACGTCTCAAGCGGGAGCCCGGCGTGATCGCCGAGGCTCACGCCGAAGTGACCGTCCTCTTCGCCGACGTTGTCGACTTCACGCCGTTCACCGAACGGACGGAACCGGAGCAAGTAGTCGGTGTCCTGGACACCATCTTCAGCGCGTTCGACGCGCTCGCGGCGCGGCATGGTCTGGAGAAGATCAAGACGATCGGCGACGCCTACATGGTCGCGTCGGGACTGCCTGAGCCACGGGTCGACCACGCCACGGCAATGGCCGAGATGGCCCTCGACATGCGCGCGGAGTTCGGAGGATTGTGCGAGCCGCTGGGACTCGATCTGGCCATCCGGATCGGCATGGACAGCGGCCCCGTCATCGCCGGCGTCATCGGCCGGCACAAGTTCACCTACGACCTCTGGGGCGATACGGTGAACACGGCGAGCCGGATGGAGTCGCATGGCCTGGCCGGGCAGATCCAGGTCAGCGAGGCGACCTATCGACGGCTGTGCGAGACGTACGAATTCGACGAGCGCGGCGAGATCGAGGTGAAGGGCAAGCGCCGTCAACGTGCCTATCTGCTCGTGGGGCGCAAGCCTGTGGGACGACCTTCGCAGTAGCAGCGCACAAATGCGGGCTGCGACACGATTCAGGGGTTACCGGAACCGTCGATAAGCGCGAACACGCGCCGCTCGTTGGGTACTCCCTTGAGCGTGTGGCTCCCGCGGTCCTCGAAGGCCAGTCCGGAGCCCGCCGCAAGCTCATGAGTCGTGCTCGAGACGAAGACCTCGCCGGGACCGGCGAGCGCCAGGATCCGGGCCGTCTCGTGAACGGCCAGGCCGCGCAGATTGCCCGGCACGACCTCGACTTCGCCGGTATGCACCGCCGCGCGGATCTCGAGGTCCAGCCCGCGCACGGCGGTACGGATGGAGTCCGCGGCGATAACCGCCCGCGCCGCACCGTTGAACGTCGCGAAAAACCCGTCGCCGGTGGTGGCGATCTCGACCCCGCGATACCGCTCCAGCACCTCGCGCACGCGGTCGTTGTGCTGCTCGAGGAGCTGGTCCCAGGCGGCGTCGCCGATGCGCGCTGCCCGCTCGGTGGACGCGGCGATGTCAGTCAGCAGGAGAGTGGCGAGGATCCGCTCGCCGACCGGCGGCTTGCCCCACCCCCGCCAGCCACCCCAGATGATGGCGACGGCCGGCTCCTCGCTGACAACCCAGGCGTCGTGACCCGGTGGGACGTCGAAGACATCGCCAGGGTTCATCTCGAACTCGGTGCCATCGTCCATCCGGCCGCGCGAGAAGCCTGAGATGACGACGCCTACGTGGTGGAACTCGCAGCTGGCCGTACCGGCGATCGGCCGGATGTCCTCCGACCAGCGCCACCCCGGCTCCTGGACGACCCGGCCGATGACGAGCTCTCCGAGCGTCACGCTGCTTGCCGATCCCTTTGGAAACGACAGCGTCTCATCGGGCGTTCCGAGGTTCTTGATCTGCGGCCGTGGTCTCATGCGGTTCTCCTCCGCGGTCCCCTGCGCGCGTTCAGTCTCCCATGCCCGACCATCCGCGCCAATGCCCGCGCGGTCAATCCGGTTGACGCGCCGAAGCAACGGGTATCGCGCGCGTCGGATCGGTGCCTGGAATGCGAACTGTTGCTGCTCGTAGCCCAAAGTAGGTGGCCGGGGATTGCCGGGCGGCCAGGAACCACGCTGCAAGCCACACCACCGCGAACACGGCGAGAGTGATGGCGTCGTATTCCGATGCGACAACAAGCGCGGCACAGACGGCCGAGGACACGGTAGGGAACGCGAGGGTGGCTGTCTGTGACGCCCGCCCGCCGTCGGCTTAGCGGCGCCCCGTCAGTTCGATCGCCCGTTGATCGTGTCGAGGAACAGCTGCTCGAACCGCTGGACGTCCGCCGATGTGGCGAACCTGGTCAGCGGACCGTTCGCCATCGAGATGAGCCGGCCGCTCTCGGGTCCCTCGTTCACGACGACGGCAAGGGCGCGGCTGTTGAACGACGCCAGGCTCTCGTCGGTTAGCACGGCCGCGGCAAGTGGATCCCAGAAGTAGTAGCCACCGGAGGCGATCGAATCGCGCAGCTGGTTCAGGACGTCCCTCGAGAAGGCTGCCGGCGGCGTGACGGCGTCGCCGGCGAGACGATCTACGAAGCCGGTCGTGACCGGGGCGCGGTTCGTGGCATCGAGGGGGACGAACGTCACCGGGGCGGACTGAAGAACGAGATCCGCCGCGACCGGATCGATGTACACGTTCCATTCGGCGAACCGGTTGTCGATCCCGACGCCCGAGACGCCGACGTTGCCTTCGACATCTACGGCGCCCCCCATGACGTACAGCGCATCGATCTTCTCCGCCAACTCGGGCGAATCGCGCAGCGCCTCGGCCAGGTTGGTTAGCGGCCCGAGGGTCAGCAGCGTGACTTTGACCGGCGACGACCGCAGGGTGGCCGCCAGCAGCTGGCCGGCGGAGCCCGAGGCGGGCTGGTTCGGGTTCTCGGGCAGGCTGAGGCCAAACAGCGCGTCGACGCCGTCGCGCCACGAGGGCGGGAACGCGTGATCGCCCGCCAGCGGCGTCTCGCGACCGCAGGCCACTGGGATGTCGGGCTGTTCCGCCAGCGCGACGATGCCGAGGGCATTCCGGACACCCGGACCGCAATGGGCCTCGCCCGTGCCGGTCACCGTGATCGCCTTCACGCTCACCTCGGGGC
>JALYTG010000037.1 GCA_030854405.1 Chloroflexota bacterium
GGCGGAGATCACCACCGCACGCCCCGGTGCGGTGCGTGCCCCGAAGACGAAGGCGTGGTTCGAGCCCGTAGCGAGCTTGGACGAGGGAGGCTGATCGACCGCGTGGACGAAGGGCTCGTCGCCGTAGGCGTCCTCCAAGATGGCGTGCAGAGCAACATCGTCGCGGTCATCGGCCAGGGTCAGATAGCAGGTGGCGATGATGCCGCGCACCTGGGGCACGAGATGCGGGACGAAGGTGAGCGCGACGGCCTCCGCGCCTGCGGCGGCGAGCCCCTGGCTGATCTCCGGATGGTGCCGATGACCGCCGACCGCGTAGGCCTTCGTTCCACCTTCCAGCTCGGTGTAGAGAAAGTCAGTGCCCGCCCCGCGTCCGGCGCCGCTGACGCCAGACTTCGCGTCGACGATCACGTCACCGCGCAGGAGCCCGCTCCGCGCGAACGGCACCAGGGCGAGAAGCGCGGCGGTCGGATAGCAGCCCGGGTTGGCGATGAGGCGCGCCCCGCGCAGTCGATCGCGCGCCAGCTCGGGCAGGCCGTAGACCGCCTCTCCCAGTGCGGCGGGCGCGGGGTGCTCGAAGCCGTACCAGATCGGGTACGCCGCGGGGTCGCGGAGGCGCAGGTCACTGCCGATATCGATCACCGTCGTTCCTGCTCCGGCCAGACGCACCGCGAGCTCGGCCGACGTGCCCGCCGGTAGGGCAAGGAACGCGACGTCGATGCCCGGCTCCGGCTCTCCGTCAACCAGGCGCAGGCCGAGCGGCGCGAGGTGCGGAAATTCATCGGCCAGCGGGGACCCGTCACGGCCCCGTGCGTACAGCGCGTCGATCTCGACCTTGGGATGGGCGGCGAGCAGCCGAACCAGCTCGGCGCCCGCATAGCCGCTGGCGCCGACGATGGCGGTTCGGACCGGGAAGCTCATCCGCGTAGCATGCATGAGGACTGCATGTTCATGCAACGTCACGGTCTGCTCGCTCGTCGATCTCAGTTGCCGAGCAGCTCCACCAGCAGCGCCTGCTGGACGTAGAGGCGATTCTCCGCCTGATCGAGGACGACGGATTGCGGGCCATCAAGCGCCTCGTCGCTGATCTCCTCGCCCCTATGCGCCGGCAGGCAGTGCATCACCAGCGCCTCTGGAGCCCCGGCCAGCAGGGGGGCATCGACCGCGAATCCAGCGAACCGCAGCCGCCGCAGGTCGCCCTCCGCCTCGGCTCCCATGCTCGTCCAGGCGTCGGTGTAGACGGCGTCTGCGCCGCGCACCGCTGCGCGTGGTTCGGCGCCGAGGTCCACCGCCCCTCCGGCGCGGCGGGCCAGCTGGGCGGCGTGCCGCACGACGGCGGCATCGGGCTCATAACCCGGGGGAGTGGCCACTCGCACCCGCATCCCGGCCAGCGCGCCCGTGAGCAGCAGCGAATGACAGACGTTGTTGCCGTCGCCAACAAAGGTCAGTGTCCGTCCGCGCAGGTCACCCAGATGCTGGCGCAGGGTGAGGAGGTCGGCGAGCGCCTGGCACGGATGCTCTCGACCCGTCAGCGCATTGACGACCGGGACCGATGCGGCCTGCGCCAGCTCGACCAGCGTCTCGTGCGCGAAGGTGCGAACAACGATCGCGTCCACCCAGCGGCTCAGGTTGCGGCCGATATCGGCCGCCGTCTCCCGGCGCCCGATGCCGACCTCGTCCGGTCCCAGGTAGAGCGCGTGCCCGCCGAGAGCGGCCACGCCAACGTCGAATGTGACCCGCGTTCGCAGGCTCGGCTTCTCGAAGAGCAGCGCCACATGTCGGCCGGCGAGGGGCTGCGGCAGGCGCCCGACGGTCCGCTGCTTGCGCAAGGCCGCGGCCGAAGACAGGATCCGTTCGAGCCCCACGGCGTCGAGATCGGCGGATGACAGGAAGTGGCGCGGCGCCGCGGTTGCCCGCGCAGGCTCGGCCCGCGCGATCATGGCTCGAGCAGCATGGCGGTGTTCCACCGGCGTCGCGCCGCGCCGGAGGCCCGATCGGCGTCTAGCACGTCCGGGACGTCCTGCCATGCCACCTCATCGAACCCGTGCATCGCGAAGTAGCCAGGATTCGCGGTGAGGACGTAGAGGGCGCCGAGCCTCGCTTCCCGGGCGTCGCGAACGGTGGCACGCACCAGCATGTCGCCAAGTCCGCGGCCCTGGGCGGACTCGTGGACCGCCAGCGATCGCAGCTCGCCAAGGCCGTCGCCGTAGCTCCGCAGTGCGGCAATGCCGCAGACCACCCCATCGAGCTCGGCCACGCGGAACGTATCGATCTGCTCGGCGATCTCCTCGAGGGTGCGCGGCAGGAGGATGCCGCGCCGCGCGTAGCGCTCATTGATCTGGCGAATCGCCTCGACGTCGGCGAGCCGCGCGCGACGCTGGAAGGAGGCGCCCGCGGTGAGCGGCGAGACGACGTGCCGCGGACCTTCGGCCGGTTCGGGCGGCGCTGGCACGGTCAGCTCGTTCGTGCCGTTCGACTCGCGGCGCACGTTGGGCAGGCGAGCAAGGAGCGGCGCCTCGTCGGGATCCTCGAACGGGCCGCGCACCGCGGCCTGGGTGCGTATCGGCAGGCCCCAGATGGAGATGAACCCGACGGCCGCCTCCTGGTCGAATCGGTCCTCGCCGCCGTAGCTCGCCAGGGCAAGGTCGTAGAGCGAATCCGGCGAGCGCCGCCCGACGACGCTTGCGGCACCCGGGCCGAGGCGCAGGCGCACCTCGCCTGTGACATGGCGCTGGGTCCAGGTGACGAAGGCTCGGAGGGCACGCGCCAGCTCGCTGAACCAGAGGCCGTCGTAGGCCAGCGTCGCGAGCCGATCCGCCACCGGGCGCTTGAACGAGAGCAGCTCGCGTGACAGGGTCAACTGCTCCAGCGCGGCATGCGCCTGGTGGAGGACGACCGCCGCTGGCGCCTCATAGATCTCCCGGCTCTTGATGCCGACAAGCCGATCCTCGACGTGATCGATGCGCCCGATGCCATAGGCACCCGCCAGCGCGTTGAGCCGCTCGATGAGCTTGGGGCCGTTCAACCTCTGGCCGTCGAGGCTGACCGGGGTCCCGGCCGCGAATCCGACAACGAGCTCGGCCGCCTCGCGTGGCGCATCGGCCGGGTCACGGGTCCAGGCGTAGGCGTCGGCTGGCGGCGCAGCCCACGGGTCCTCGAGGACGCCGGCCTCGATCGACCGGCCCCACAGGTTGAGGTCGATGCTGTACGGCGACTCAGGACCGACCTCGATCTCGATGCCGTGTGCCCGCGCGTAGGCGATCTCCTCGTCGCGGTTCATGCCCATCCCGACCCGCATCGGGGCGATGACCGTGAGCGCCGGGTCGAGCGCCGCAACGGCCACGTCGAAGCGGACCTGGTCGTTGCCCTTGCCGGTGCAGCCGTGCGCGACAGCCTGCGCGCCGGCCTCGTGTGCGGTCTCGACGAGGAGCCGCGCGATGAGCGGTCGCGCGATCGCTGTCGCCAACGGGTAGAGGCCCTGATAGAGAGCGCCGGCCTGGAGCGCCGGCCACACGAAATCGGTGACGAACGCCTCGCGAGCGTCCACGGCCACGGCGCGCGTCGCCCCGCCGGAGAGCGCGCGAGCCAGGATGGCATCCGTCTTGGCGCCGCCGCCGATGTCGACGGTCAGGGTCACGACCTCGCAGCCGCGGGTCTCACGCAGCCAGGGCACCGCGACCGAGGTATCGAGTCCTCCGGAATAGGCCAGTACGACGGTCTCCGTCATGCGAGTCGCTCCTTCACGGTCTGCAGCGCTTCGCGGACCCGTCTCGGCGCCGTGCCGCCGGGAAGGTCCGCTGCTTCGAGGGCTTGAGTCACGGTGGGCATGAGCGTCGGCTCGTGAGCCAGCTCGGGGAGGAGCGCGCGCAGCTGCTCGTCGGGAAGCTCCGAGAGGTCGCAGCCACGCGCCTCGGCCTGGGCGACGAGCTCGCCGACACGCCAGTGGGCGTCTCGGAATGGCACCCCGGCAGCCGTGAGGCGCTCGGCAAGCGCCGTCGACAGCACATGGCCGGCCGTCGTGGCTGCCGCCATGGCGTCGCGCTCGAAGGCCACCTTGGCGAGCATGCCGTCGGCCGCCCTCAGGCAGATCTCGAGCGAGGTGACCGATTCGAGCATCGGCGCCCGCATCTCCTGGAGGTCGCGGTGATAGCCGAGCGGCAGGCCGTGGAGGATGCCGAGCATCGACGCCAGGTTCGCATTCGCCCGCGCCGCCCGGGCCCGGATCAGCTCGGCGATGTCCGGGTTGCGCTTGTTGGGGAGCATCGAGCTGCCGGTTGCATAGCCGTCCGAGATCCGCACGAAGCCGAGGTATGGCGTCGACCACAGGACCAGGTCGGCGGCGAGCCGGGACAGGTGCCCGAGCGCCATCGCGCAGGCCGCCGCGACCTCGAGGGCGTAGTCCCGATCCGCGACGGCATCCAGGCTGTTGGCCGTGATGCCGGTGAAGCCGAGCCTCTGTGCCACCCGATCCCGGTCGATGGCGAGGCCGCTGCCGACCGCGGCGCCGGATCCGGCCGGAGAGCGATCGGCGCGCCGCGCCGCGTCGGCGAATCGGTCGCGGTCACGCTCGAGCATCTCGACGTAGGCGAGCAGGTGATGAGCGAGGAGGACGGGCTGGGCGGGCTGCGTGTGGGTGTGGGCCGGCATCGCGGTCTCCCCGGCGTCCTCAGCTCGCTTAGCCAGCGTGCGCTGGAGGTTCAGCAGCAGCCCATCCAGCCGATCCACCGCATCGAGGAGCCACAGCCGCTCATCGGTGACGACCTCCTCGTTGCGGCTGCGCCCTGCCTGGAGCTGCCCTGCCAGCTCGGGGCCGACCGCGTCGCGCACGCCAGCCTCGACGTTCATATGCACGTCCTCGAGCGCCTCGCTCCACGCGAAGGCCCCGCTCTCGATCTGGGCGGCGATCGCCGCGAGGGCCGCGTCGAGCCGGTCCAGGCCCTCATCGGTCAGAAGCCCAAGGGCAAGGAGCTCTTGGACGTGGGCCCGCGATGCGGCGATGTCGTGAACCGCAAGCGGTCGGTCGATATCGGTGGAGCTCGAGAGCTCCAGGGCCACGGCCGTTAATGGCGCCCGGACACGGCTGCCCCACAGGGGCCGATCAACTGTTGGCATGAGCGCATGAACATACCAACATTACGCATGATCATGCAAGTCGAGAAACGTGAGCGAGTTCGACTCCGGAGAGCTAGACGACTAGAAGCGCTGGCCAGCTGACGAGAATGGGGTCGTCACGATTGCGTTGCCTGTCACGTCGGTGATCGCCGCATCCGGAGTGTACGTCGTGGTGGCGGCGGACTGCGGTACGGCATTCAAGATGCCGCTTGCCAGCAGGCCGATGTGGATGGTCAGCATTCGCGTCGACGCCGTCCACATGACCCGCGACTCGGTCGCCGCAATCGCACCTGAGAACGTGGAGGTCGCGGTCACGTAGTCGGCGCCGGTCGCCACCGACCCGATGTGCAGAGTGCACGCGCCAGCCGCGACCGTGAGGGTGTCGTTCGCGCCGTTGTTCGTGATGGTGACCACGACCCCGCTGCCGGCGAGTGTCTGGTCTGACGCGCCGATCCACGTCGAGCAGATCGACGATACGTTGAGCGGCTCGGAGAACGTGATGCGGACCTCGTCCGTGGTCGGCGCGATGAGCCCGTTGGCATCCGTGAGGGTAAGCGCGCTTGGTGCGGGCGGCGTCACGTCCATGGTTAGCGTCGTCGACGTAGTGGCGGTGGTGCCGCCCGCATCGCTGGCGACGGCTCGCACGGTGTAGCTCCCATCGGTCGGGAAGTTGGCGCCGGCGAAGGCGAGGGTCCAGCTCGTCGTGCCGGTGGCCGGCAGGAGGATCTCGCTCGCGCTCGCGAAGCTGGTTCCGTTCCAATAGTTGCCGGAACCCTGGCGGATGCTGACCGCGACCGAGGCAACGGCCCCGCCCGGGTCGGCGGCCGTGCCACAGATACGCGAGGTGCACCCGGCGTTCCACGACGCTCTCGTGAATGTGCTGCCTGCCGTGGGAAACGTGATGGCGACCGTCGGCGCGGTCCGGTCAATCGTGAACGTCGCGGTGGCGATCCCCGAGCTGCCTCCGCCGTCGGTGGCGACGGCTCGCACCGTGTACGCGCCTTCTGTGGGGAAGTTCGTCGCGGGGAAGGCGAGGGTCCAGCTGGTCGTGCCGCTGGCGGGCAGCAAGACCTCGCTGGCGCTGGCGAAGCTGCTTCCGTCCCAGTAGTTGCCGGAGGCTTGGCGGATGCTCACGGCGACCGATGCGACGCCCCCGCCGGTGTCGACAGCCGTGCCGCAGATGGCTGACGCGCAGCCGGCGTTCCAGGCCGCATTCGCGTAGGTGCTGCCGAAGGCGGGGAACGTGACCGTGGCGGCCGGCCGCGTCGAGTTGCCGCGCTGGTAGTGAGCAAGGGCCTGGGCCGGCGTCAGCGCCGTCCCGTAGACTGCGACCTCGTCGATCCGTCCATCAAAGAAGCTGCCCGCGGCGCTGGCGGCGCCGATGAACACCGCCGTGGGCGTCGAGCTGATCGCGCCCGTGACGGGCGCCTGCGCGACAACGACCCCGTCCCGGTACAGCACCAGCGCCGAGCCGTCGTATGTTCCGACCAGGTGCTGCCAGGCCCCCGTCGTCACCGCCGTGGTCGTGAGGAACATGTACCCGCCCTGGTGGATCCCGAAGTAGGTGGTCCCATTGCTGATGTAGAGGTAGTAGACCGTGCCCTTGTTCACGATCCACCGCGTGCCGGAGAGGGAGTCAGGGTTGACCCAGGCCTCGATCGAGACCTGGCTCGTGAGGTCCAGGGCAGGCACCGACGGCGCGCTGATCCGCCCGCTTGCACCGTTGAGGTCGACCGCCGTGTTCGAGTCGTTGGCGAGTGCCCCGCCAGCCCCGAGCGTGTAGCCGCCCGCATAGGTCCCGTTGCTGGCGCCCACCTCGTCAACCGCTGTCGTTCCCGACGACTCTCCAACCCGCCAGTAGGCCCGCGGCGAGGCGGCCATGACGAGCGCTCGGTAGCTCGAATCAACCACCACCGAATCGCTGCGTGGACTCTCTGCTCCGGCCCAGGCCTGCTGGCGAGGCACCACGGAATAGCGCCACGACCCGTTGGGCACGCTGGTCTCGCTACAGCTGGTCCCGGCAACGATGCCCGCGCACGAGGGGCCCACGGAGCGAGACACGCCGCTCGTCGCGTCATACGAGCGGACGTCGTAGCCGGCCAGCGACGCCCCGCCGGTGCTCGCCGCCCAAGAGACGCTCACGGTCGACCCGGCCGGCGTAGTGACCGTCGCCGTTGGCTTGTTGCCGTCCGGCATGGTGGTCGCCTCAGACCGCCCCGCGCCCCCGGGCGCCGTCGCCCCCAGCCACGCCGCCGACGCCACAGAGGTCAGCGCCAACTCCAGTACTGATCCGATCGCCAGCGCGACGGCCCAGCGCATCCCGGCCTTCACGTCATCCTCTTGCGTCGGCGCAGACTGGCGAGCAGCCCGGCGGCCGCGAACAGGGCGACGCTCGCGACGAGCAGGCCGAGGTCTCGAGCGGTCCTCATGCTCGTTGAAGGCAATCTGCTTGCCCCAGCCGCCACGGCATTGCCGGTGAATTCGAGCGTCCATGTGGCGCCTTGACAGGCATCAGGAGCGCCGGGGTCCATCCGGATCTCGAGGGGCAGCCTGCCGGTCGCGCCCGGAGGGATGTCGACGGCCGCCTGCGAGTCGCGGAGCTCGAGCACCGAAGCCGGACAGGCCGGACCGGCATCGCGCGCCGTGACGGCGACTGAGGTCACCCGGATCCAGAACGGATGTGGGTTAGTGATTCGAACGTCGAGCGTCATGTCGGCACCGGGGTAGAGCCCGTCGACCGCGCCGGTGATCGCGAATGCGTCCTGGGCGTGGACCACTGGGGCAGGCCCGATGAGGACCCCGGCAGCGATGGCGCTCGCGGCGAGGCCGCGCACGAGATTGAAGATGCTGTGGGACGTCACCTCAGCTCACGCCCGGAACGGGGGCCCGCAGGTCGCGGGCGGCCGGCGATCGGCCGCCAACGACCAGGGGTCAGGACTGGGTACCCGTCAGGGTGAGCTGGATGTCGAATGACGCGCCCTGGCAGCCGTTCGGCGCCGCCGGGATCATGGTCACGACGTCGGCGATGGACAGCTGGGCAGTGGTGGCGTTGGCGGTAGCGACCAGGCTGAGGCCGTCACGGGAGAGGCCACCGTGATGCTGGACGCCGGGCAGCCCGCCGCGTGACCCGCGTCAACCGTGACCGTGCCTGCGGTCATGTCCGTGAAGGTGATGGCGTACGGATTGCTGTTTGTGATGGTGAAGTACACATCACCGTTCGTGAATCCGGGATACAGGTCAATGCAGCCGGGAGTCGCCGCGCAGTTGACCGGATTGACCACCGCGTTCACGGCGGTGGTCGCTCGGGCACGCCCGGACCCGGTGCCCTGGGCCGACCACAGCGCAAAGGCGACCCCTGCGGAGAGAAGCAGGGCGAGGACCACGCTTCCACCGATGGCCGCTCGTTTCGACAGTCCGTTCATCAGTCCTCCAACTTGGGAGATCGCCCGCCGAATCTCCGGCCAAAGCGTTCCCTTCGATCAATCCGGGCCTGTGCTCGGACCAATCGGAACTAGTTCCGTAAGTAATCATTGGTGCGGACCGACGGAAATAGGATTATTGGGGCTGCGATCGGACGATTCGCCGGTCAATGCCGCCATGCCGCCCGCGGTCGGCGGGCCTGCGGATCTCAGCCGCCGTATCCTCTCGCCGTGGAGCGCTGGCGCACGATCATCGAGCCGTTTCGGATCAAGAGCGTTGAGCCGATCCGGCTGACCACCGTCGAGCAGCGCCAGGCGAAGCTCGAGGCGGCCGGCTACAACCTGTTCAACCTGCACGCCGACGACGTGCTGATCGACCTGCTCACCGATTCGGGGACCGGAGCGATGAGCAGCGAGCAATGGGCGGGTATCCAGCGCGGAGATGAGAGCTATGCGGGCTCGCCCTCCTGGTACCGCTTCCTGGCAGCGGTGCGCGACCTCTTCCCGTTCGAGCACGTGATTCCGACCCACCAGGGTCGCGCCGCCGAGAAGATCCTCTTCTCGGTGATCGGCGGGCCGGGCAAGGCGATCCCGAATAACACGCATTTCGATACGACGCGGGCCAACGTCGAGTTCACCGGCGCCGAGGCGGTCGACCTCGTCATTCCCGAGGGTCGCGAGCCCGCGACCATCCACCCGTTCAAGGGCAACATGGACCTCGAGGCGCTCGACTCCTTCATCGCCGAGCGTGGGCCCGAGCACGTCCCGGTCGTCTTCGTGACGATAACGAACAACTCCGGCGGCGGCCAGCCGGTGAGCCTCGAGAACATGCGCGGCGTGCGCACTATCTGTGACCGATACGGGCTTCCCCTCTTCCTGGACGCCTGTCGCTTTGCCGAGAACGCCTGGTTCATCAAGGAGCGGGAGCCCGGCTACGCCGACGTGTCGGTGGTCGACATCGTGCGCGAGATGGCGTCCCTGGCCGATGGGATGACGATGAGCGGTAAGAAGGATGCGATCGCCAACATCGGTGGGTGGCTGGCGCTCAACGACGCCGTCTGGGCCGAGGCCTGCCGCAACATGCTCATCCTGACCGAGGGATTCCCGACCTACGGCGGCCTGGCGGGGCGCGACCTCGAGGCGATGGCGCAGGGCCTGCGCGAGGTGGTTGAGCCTGACTACCTGCGTTACCGGATCCGTTCCACTGCGTACCTGGGAGACGCGCTGACAGAGGCCGGGGTGCCGCTCGTGCTGCCGATCGGCGGCCACGCGGTCTACCTCGACGCTGCTGCGCTCCTGCCGCAGATCGCCCCGCTCGAGTTCCCGGGCCAGGCGCTTGCCTGCGCCCTCTACCGCGAGGGCGGCATTCGCGGCTGCGAGATCGGGAGCGTCATGTTCGGGCGCCATCCCGATGGCAGCGAGGAGCCGGCGCCGATGGAGCTGGTTCGGCTGGCGATCCCACGGCGTGTCTACACCCAGTCGCACGTCGACTACGTGATCGAGGTGATCCGCTGGGTCGCCGAGCGAGCCGGTGAGCTTCGCGGCTTCCGCATCGCGCAACAGCCGGCGACGCTGCGCCACTTCACCGCGCGCTTCGCACCGATCTAGCGGGCGGCGGGCTCCAGCTCCACGAGCGAGATCGCGGGCATCGGCAGGTCGATCTCGAGTGCAATCACGCCCTCGTTGGCCTCGATTAGTCGCTCCGGCTCCAGCTCCTCGAGGTGGTTCGCGGCGCGGAGCGCCACCCACTGTTCTTCCGTCGGCCACTCCCCGCCGCCCATCGCATGCCACGTGGCCGCGAGGTTGGAGTGCTGCCGATCGACCCGATGGTGGCGGAGGTGATAGCCACGCGCCGCCAGCCCCTCGATCTGGATCGTGATGTGGCGATCGAGCAGAGGGTTCCCATCCGCCTGCGCGGAGTCGATGGCGGTGTTCCAGATCAGGAGCGCCATCCGGCCGTGGACGTCACGTGTCGCCAGGGCGTCGACCATGCCGCCGGCCCCGTCGCCGCCCAGGTTGGCCTCGAGCTGCTCCTCGCCGAGATGTTCGAGCATCCAGAGCGCCCAGTAGCGCGGCTTGCGCAGGTTGCCGACGGTGAGCAGCCCGAAGCCGCCGTGCAGGAGCCGGGGTGGCCAGCCGAGCTCCTCGAACTGATCGGAGGCGACCCAGTAGCCGAGCGCCTCGAGGCGTCCCATGGCGCTCTTCATGCCACGCACGAGGTAGCCGCCGGCCCACGCCGAGTCGTGGAGTGGATGGAAGTGGCTGGCGTGCGCGCCCCATTCGGTCCACCACAGCGGCAGCCCGGGGTGCCCATGGCGCGCTGCGATTGGGCGGAGGTCGAGTGGTGCGTTGCCATAGGTGTGCGTGCTCAGGAAGTCGATCGCGGCACCCGAGGCGTTGACGTGCGCCAGCATCTCGTCGATCCAGCCCACCGCCGCCGAGCTTGGCCCCCCGACGAGTAGGCCGGCGTCGACCGCCTTGACGGCCGCCGCGCTGACGTCGTAGAGGCGCATGTATTCCTCGCGCGTCCCGCTCCAGAAGACCTCCAGGTTTGCCTCGTTCCAGACCTCGAAGCCCCAGCGTCGGACCTCTTCGCGGCCGTACCGATCGACCAGGTAGGCGGTCAGCCCGCTCACCAGCTCGCCCCAGCGGTTCCAGTCGTGCGGCGGCGAGATGATGGCCCCGTACTGGAAGACAGTGCGCTCCGGCTCGCGGGCAAGGTCGCGCGGCATGAAGCTGATCTCCACGATCGGGCGCAGGCCGATCTCGAGCAGGCGGTCGTAGACCGCGCCGATGCCCGAGAAATCGTGCTGGGGCCGGCCATCCACTTCCCGGTAGACGCCGAGCTCATCGTGCAGGATGGCGTGAGCCCGCACCGCTTCGACCCCGAGCTCATCGTGGACCGTGCGCAGCGCCGCGGCAAAGTCCTCGCCCACTGGCAGGCCGCCCGGACCGGTGCCATAGCCGAGCAGTGAGAGGTGTTCGGAGCCGATGATCGGGCGCCACGGCCGCGCAAGGGTGCCAACCGCGCGCGACGCGTCGACGCGTAGGACGCAGCGACCGTCGCCGGTCGCCACGGGCGTGCCGCCAACCGGCTCACAGAATGGCTGGCCTTCGTCGCTGACCGATGCCGCCGCCGCGACCCGGTACCACGCGCAAACTCCGGGCTCGCCGCTCGTATCGGTCAGCACCGGATCAGGGATCGGCCGTACGACCGGCTCACCGACCACGATCGTCTGGAACGGGCCGTCCGGCATGGCGCCTCGCTCGACCAGGTAGCCGGCTGCCCCATCGACGCGGTGCCAGCTGAGCGTTACCTGGCCGCGGCCCTCCTCGATGCGCAACCCGGAGGGCGCCGCCAGCTCCGGGAGCTGAATCGGCGCCTCTGTGTCACTTCGCCGCCCGACGCGCGCCTCCCAGTCGGCGCGCGCCTCGACGGTCTCCTCATTCACCGCATCGGTCAAGGGCCGACGGTGCCGGCGTTGAACACCTCCATGGCCATCAGCGGCTTTAGCGCTGGCTGGAGCGTGACGGCCAGATAGCCCTGCAACTTGTTGCCGGTGAGCTCGTTGGCGATCGCGGCCATGATCATCCCCTGGTCGAGGGCCAGGTAGCGGTCGGCCACCTGCCCGGTCGTGACGTTCACCGCGTCTTTGAACCCGCCCTTGCCGTAGATGGCAGGGAAGGCGCTCTTCAAGCCGGCCAGATCGGCCAGGGCGGCCGTGGCGTCGAAGTCGAGCGCCAGGAAGGCGGCGTGTGGCGTCACCACGCCGCCGTCGTAGTTGGTGATCGGGGCCGGAGCGCGCCGGCAGTTGGCATCATTCCAGCCCGCGTCGTAGTGGGTCTGCCGCGCCTCGTCGGTGGTGTAGCCATCGCCGAGCATGCCGATCGCGTCGACGCCGTACTCGCGGTACCCTCCCGCCGGGTCGCTCGACGGCGAGAAGCCCCAGTAGCCGTACCTCGAATCGCTGAGGCCGTACTGGATCTGGGCCTGCGCGTAGAGCGGATGCGTCACGCCCCAGCTCCTGGGCCCCCAATCCTCCTCGGGGACCACGAGCGGCACCATCAGCCCCTCGAACATGCTGCCTCCCCACGTGGGAACCAGCTTCACGCCGTGGTAACGATATGCCCCTTCGAAGACGTGGACGGTCTTGCGATTGACCGTGTAGTCGCGCCACGCCCCCTCCGGCTTCGCCTCCTGCCACGACCAGTCACACGTGTTGGGGAAGGTGCGCCAGCCGCCGAAGTAGTGCTCGGCGGGAATCTGCCCAAGCGCGATGCCGACGTACGAGGCGATCCTGGGCTCGGTGTTGAAGGCTCCGTAGTGATGGCAGGTCCAGCCGGCGAAGGGCGGGTCCGGTGGGGGACCAGGTCGGCGCTGCGTGCATTGCGTCGGCCCGTTGGTGGGCGTGGCGACGTCGCCGATCGGGACCTCCGGCCAGTAGCCGCCTCGGATCAGGCCGGTGCCGGCATCGGGGTTCGCGCTGGGATCGTAGTAGAAGCCGAAGTTCATGCTGGTGGCGATGGACCAGGCCGCATCGTGGAGCTTCGGAACGGCGTTCGCGACCATGATCAGGGCGGCCGCCAGCCAGCCGTTGTCGACGCTCGACAGGAACGGGTACACCTTGTTATGCGGCGGCTCTGGCCAGGTGGTCAGCGTCGCACCGCTGGCGGGGTCGTACCAGTTGTAGAACTGTCCGGATGGCCGGTGCCGCTCGAGTCGCCCAATGCTCTTCACCGTCTTCTTGAGACGTCCCGTCGCCTCGTCAGAGGAGATGATCCCGAGATCGCGCGCCGCGAGGACCGCCCACAGGTACATCGCGATGTTGGTTGGCGAGGTGTAGGCCGACCGGCTCGACGGGCGCAGCTGGCCGTCGATGTGATCGGAGGGCAGGTCACTTTTCGGGTTCACCAGGAGCGCGAACGACTGCCACGTATCGGCGGCGTAGTGGTGCAGGGTCGCCTGCTGCGCCCCGCCGCGCGCCGTGCCATCAGTCCCGGCTGAGAGCGTGGAGCCGCTGAGGGCCAGGATGACGGCCAGGACGGTCGCCAGGATCGGTCTGCGGGTGTTCATGATGCGTCCCTTCGTTCGTCGTGGCCGTTCCATTTGCCGCTCATTTGAAGCCTGTCATCGCGATGCCCTGCGTGAAGAAGCGCTGCAGCGCCAAGAAGA
>JALYTG010000177.1 GCA_030854405.1 Chloroflexota bacterium
TGGGACCTCGGGGTCGACCTCGGCTACCTGCGCGAGCTGTGCGACTACTGGGCCGAGGGCTACGACCCGGATCGGTTGCCGGGGCTGCTGAACCGGTTTCGCAACTACCGCTGGAAGGGGCTTCACCTGATCCACGAGCAGGGGGAGGGGGGCGAGCTGCCGCTGCTGCTGCTGCACGGATGGCCCGGGGGTCCGATCGAGTACCTGGACCTGATCCCGCGCCTCGTCGAGGCCGGCCACGAGGTCGCCGTCCCCTCGATGCCCGGCTACGCCTGGTCCGACGACCCGGGCTCGCCGCTCAACATCGCCGCCGTCGCGGCCCGCTTTCGCACGCTGGCCGAGGAGGGGCTGGGCTGGGAGCGCTACGGCGTGGTCGGCGGCGACTGGGGGGCGCCGATCGCGGCCCGGATCACCCTCGACTCGCCGCAACGCGTCGCGGCGCTCTACGTCTTCACGCCTGGGACCCTGCCCCCGTCCGCGGAGCTCGCCGATCCGCCGCTCTCAGAAGCCGAGCAGGCATTCATCGAAGGGGGCTTGCGCTGGCGCCGCCGCCAGGGCCACCACATGCTGATCCAGTCGACCGTGCCCGACATCGTCTCGGTGGGCCTGGGCGACTCGCCAGCCGGCCTCGCCGCCTACCTGGTCGAGAAATATCGGCGCTGGAGCGATTGCGACGGCGACGTCGAGAGGCGCTTCTCCAAGGACCAGCTATGCGACTACTTGACGATGTACTGGGCGACCGGCACGATCGCCTCCTCGATGCGCCTCTACTGGGGCGAGCGCGCCGATCGGTGGCGTCCCGCCGTGGGGGAGACGATCGAGGTGCCCGCCGCGGCCGCGGTGTTCCCGGCCGAAATCATCAACCCGCCGCGGGAGTGGACGGCGCGTCTACTCACCGACCTGCGCCGCTGGACCGAGATGCCGCGCGGCGGCCACTTCGCGGCCCACGAGGAGCCGGGGCTACTGGCCGAGGAGGTGCTGGCGTTTCTCGAGGAGCTGGAGGCCAGCTAATGCATAACGATGCTGGCTCGCCGTTTCTCTGTTCCGTCCCACCGGCCATCGCTCTCGATGTTCGTCCGAAGCGGAAGCGAACCGGCTCGGGTCCGCGGCACCGTGGCGACCGGACGGCCACGAGCCCCTATCGGAGGTTGCGGGATGGTGAGCACGGCGCCAGTTCGAACGGCGGCGGCTAGTAGAGCGTGTGAACCTTCCACTGGACCGTGCCCGAGTCACAGTTGTGGTACTGAATCATCCCCAGCTCAGGGTCGAGGGGGGATGGGCCCCGGTAACTCCCGGTGATCCTCACGGTGCCTGATGCCTTCCCGTAGCTCTTGTTGAACCTGCCCCTCGCGTCGAGCACATACTCGTCGCGCTCGGTGCCAACGACATTCCCGCCATTGTCAACGACGGCATATGCCTGGGTCTTGGGCTCCACGACGTGGAACCTGCGGTGCTTGACCCGGGGGTATGGCGGGTTCCATCTCCAGCGCGAGATGTCCAGCGAGCCATCCGTCGTGGTCTGTCCCTCGTCGCAATTCAGCGGCAACCCGCCGAACACGGTGATCTCCCTGAGTTTGCTCTTCTGCCTGAGGGTGATTCCCAGAACGTCCCCGGTGTAGACACTTGCCTCGGTGCTACCGGGCAGCGCCAGCGCCGCTCCAACGACAACACAGATGATCACGCGCTTCACCCGAGGCCCCCTTAGCTTCGGTTAGGGCAATCACGTTAGCGCGCCCCAGAGACTCCTGCTTCCCATGACGTGGACGAGCTGGATGCCGACGGCGACGGGATCGACTGCGAGTAGCTGCATTCCCAGCCGACGAAGCCTCGGATGGCGCCCTTGCGCTGCAGCTTCGCCGGGGCCCTTGACGTCCGACCTGATCCCGCGGCACCTTCAGCTTGATCGGCGTGCACCAAGGGCTCAGGCGAGTCGGCGCTCGAACGAGGTCTCGAGCGAGTGCTGCTCCGCCTCGCCCGGGTTCGTCTTCTCGAGCTTGATTCGGGCCGAGCGCCCCTCCAGCGTCACCGTCCCCACCTGGTTGTCGAAGTACGGGCCATCCAGGATCCGCCAGCGAAGGTCGGGATCGGGGACCCCGGCGGCGCGGGACAGGGCGCGTGTGACCGCGGTCATCGCCTTTCCGAATGAGATCCTGATCACCCGCCGCTCCTTCGCGTCCAGCGGGTTCCGAAACGGCGAGCAGACCGCCTGGTAGACGCGGCTGGTGACGCCGCTTTCCCGCCGGAACGCCATCTCCGCCAGGTAGGCGTGGTGGACGTCGCCGGAGAGGACCACGATCGTCGCCGGCGCGGCCCCCTTCTCTCCAGCCCCGACCTCGCGGAGCAGCCCCGTGAGGCGGCGAAACGAGATCCCGAACGCGGCCCAATGATCGAAGTCCATGGCGCGGCGCAGTTTCTCCATCAGCTTCGCCGCCGGCTTCCCCCAGGTCCCGTCGCACACCGCCTCGCTGCAGGCCTCCAGGTAGTGAATTCCATGCGAGAGCAGGAAGGGGTCGGAGGTCGCGATCAGCAGGTGGTCGAAGTCGCCCTCAGCCTGACCCCCGACCCACTCGCGCTCCTCGTCGTCGAGGATCGAGCGGCGTCCCTCCTCGAGCACCCGGCCCCCACGCGAGTCCATGACGATCACGCGGGTGCCGCAGAGGTCGCGGTGGTAGCTCCAGCGGATGCCCTCGCGGTCGTCGTAGGCCCGGTCGGCATAGTCACGAAGCACGGGCCCCGCGTCAGTGCGTAACTCCTTGACCTTGGCGAGAGTCTCGTCCTCGGACAGCTCGCGAGGGGAGAGGTTGCCGAGATGCTGGTAGATCCAGTAGGTCATGAAGCCCGCCCGCACCCGCCGGTGCCACCAGGGCTTGCGATCCATCTCCTGCTTCCAGGAGCGGGAGATGTTCCAGTCGTCGCTGATGTCGTGATCGTCGATCACCATCGCCGTCGGAACCGTCGAGAACAGCCAGCGGACGTAGGGCTCGCTCCAGGACTCGCGATAGAGCCGCGTGTACTCCTCGAAGTCAAGCACCTCCTCGCCGGGCGGCTCGGAGACATCGCGCCGCGAGCGGATGAACTCACGGGTCTCAAGCGATCCCTCGTCGACGTAGACCTGATCGCCGATCATCAGCAGCAGGTTGGGCCAGCGCTTATCGAGGTCGCGAAGCAGCTCGTGCGCGTAGACGTGGAGCGCGTCGAGCTCGACTCCGTCGTCGTGCTCGTCCTTGGTGAAGACGTATGGCGGTTCCATCGGCAACGCGACTCGACACGAGCCGAAGGAGACCCGCAGCTCCCCCTCTGGGTCCAATGTGCGGATCTGGCTGGGCGGGAATCCAGAATCGCTCACCGGCCAGCGGCGCTCGCCGTCCAGTTTCACGTGGTACTCGTATCGCGAGCCCGTTTCCAGGCCCTCGATGCAGACCAGCGCGTAGTGGTGCCCATCGACGCAGAAGGTCACCTCGGTGTGACCGAGCACCTCCACCTCGCACGCCTCGTCGGTCTCGACCCAGACCGTTGCGTCGCGCTCGCCCACGTGCCGCACGAGCGGCCCTAGGATCAGCTCAGGCATTTACGCGCGACTCGCCGGCGGGAGGCCTCCGCGGCGGCCTCGACGCGGAACGCCTCGAACTCGTTTCCCGGTCGCTTGGCGCGCTGCGCTCGTGCGGTTCAGGAACCACCGCAAGCACTCGTCACGTTCCTCGAGTGGGCGGGCTGACGCGCAGTTGCTCTTTCTCGGCGGATCTTGTCTCTCGGTCGATCTCGAGGAGGTATGGGGCGACCAGCCCCCGGTAGGCCGCCTTTCGCTCGTCGGAGAGATCCTTCCAACCGGTTATCGAACTACGACATATATCTGAGCCACAAAGGCAGCCGCCCGGAAAGTGCTCGACCGAGTAGTTCCGCATGGCATAGTCGAAGGTGATCTCTTCGCCCGCCACGATCGGCTCGCGGGCCACGAAGTCGCAGGCTCCTGAGTCGTTCAGGCGCACGCCGCAGTTCGGGCTGCACGAGTGATTGACCTTCGGCCCAAGGCCGCCGTGCAGCACCCACTCGGTGCGGCTCACCTGGGTTGCATGGGAGTCGTTTCTGTCGACTCGACGCTCGATCACTCCGAGCATCACCGTCTCGCCGATGTCGAAGCATCGGGTGGCGCGCACACCACCGCCCTTGCCATCCGTGGTTGTGCGTAGCTCGTAGCCGACAGGATCCATGGGACCGCCTCTCAGTTGGTTGGTCGCAGCGAACTGCTGTGACCAACCCTAGTTGGTGCCCCAGGCCTGGCAGCTCAGCCCGCGGCCTGCGCCGTGTAACGGTCTCTCAGCAACCGCTCGTAGGGCTTGGCGGTGTCGCTTCCCATGCAAAGCGACAGCCGCAACGACGGCTAGGGCCCCGCTCGAGGAGGCTGCAAGAGCCGGGGTCGGGCCGAGGGCCCCTAGCTGAGGAAGGCGAGAGCGCGGCGAGCGACCAGGTCGGGCTTCTCGTCGACGAGGAAGTGCCCCGAGTCGGGGACCAGCTCGAGCTGCATGTCGTCGGCGTAGTCCTCGTAGCCGGGCAGGATGCGAGGGGTGACGTAGAGGTCGCGGGGACCGAACATCAGCAGCGTCGGCACTGCGAGGTGTCGCGATCGCCAGCGCCCCCGCAGGCCCTCGGCGAATGCGCGGTGATAGTAGCGATAGAGGCTGCACACGGCGTGGGCCCGGGCGGGATCGCGAAAGCTGTCTGCATAGGCCGCGATCTCGCTCTCGGTAAACGGAGTGCCGACGTTGCCGCGACGCAGGATCCCGGCTGCGAGGTCGGTCTGCTGCAACAGCCTCGGGCCCACCACCGGGATCGCGAGCGCAGCCGCGTACCAGGTCCGCCATATCTCCAGTGCCAGGCGAGGTTCGAGCTTCGGCCAGGGGTGGGGCGCGTTACAGACCACCATCCGCTCGATGCGGTCGCTGTGGTCGAGCCCGAGCAGGAACGCCGTCCAGCCGCCCCAGTCGTGGCCGATCACGCTGGCGGTCTCGATCTCAAGCGCATCCAGCAGGGCGATCTGGTCGGCGGCGAAGGTCTCGGCGTCGTAGCCGGCGCCCGGAGCCTCGGTCCAGCCGAATCCACGCAGGTCGGGCGCGATGAGCCGGAACTGCGGCGCCAGTCGCTCGATCACGCCCCGCCACATGTACCAGTGCTGCGGCCAACCATGAAGGAGCAGCACCGGAGAACCCTCACCTGCTATCGCGACGTGAACGTCGAGTCCGTCGGCGTCGACGAAGCGGTGCTCGACACCCTCGATCTCGGGCAGGTCATGGAC
>JALYTG010000038.1 GCA_030854405.1 Chloroflexota bacterium
CAGGGGGCCCGTGATCGAGCCGACCCGCGTGGTGGCGCCGATGACGGTTAGGTGCTCGATCTGCAGCCGCACGGTGCGCGCGCCGGGCCCCTTGCCCAGCACCACGTCGAGCGCGTAGTCCTCCATGGCGGGATAAAGAATCTCCTCCACCACGTGGCTGAGGCGGTGGATCTCGTCGATGAAGAGGACGTCGCCCTTGTTCAGGCTGGTGAGCACGGCGGCGAGGTCACCGGCCCGTTCGATGGCGGGACCGCTGGTGGTGCGGATCTGGGCGCCCATCTCGGCCGCGACGATATTCGCGAGGGTCGTCTTTCCGAGGCCCGGCGGCCCGTACAGGAGGATATGGTCGACCGGCTCCTCGCGGTGCTGCGCTGCATCGATCAGGATGGCCAGGTTCTCCTTGATCCGATCCTGCCCGGCGAACTCGTCGAGCCGTCGCGGGCGGACGGTCGTCTCGAGCGCGCGCTCCTCCTCGCCCAGCTCAGCGCTGGCGATCCGCTCGATGGTCACGTGGCCTCGCCCGAATCGAACATGTGACCGATTCTAGACGGACCGCTGTCGGCCCGGCTGCCCATAGACTCGGCCGATGCGCCTCTAGCCGCCTAGAGCCGCTCGAGGTCGACGGGCGTGTCCACGTCCGGAACCGTCTCCAGATTCACCGTGTGCACGAGCTTCGGGTCGGAGCGGATGATCTCGCGCAGACCGATGTCGCCGTCCAGTCCCCCCACGATGCCGAACGCGGAGCGCTCGATGAGGACGGGCGGCAGGGCGAGGCCATCCGACGAGGCTGCGATGATCGGGCGCGCGCCCCGCGCTGCCACGATCGCCCGCACCGATTCAACGCCAAGCGTCGGCTGATCCCCGAGGAGGATGACCGCGGCATTCACCTCGGGTGGCACCGCGCCGATTCCCAACTGCAGCGAATGGCTCATCCCCAGCTCGGGCTGCGCGTTGGGCACGGCAACCGCCTCTGCGGGGACGGCCAGGCCGGCGGGGACGACAGCGAGCACCGGGTCCAGGTCAGCGACGCGCGCAATGGCAACGACCGTCTCCAGCATCGTTCGCTCCCCCACCTTAGCGAGCTGCTTCGGGGACCCGAAGCGAGCCGAGGCGCCGGCCGCCAGGATGACTGCCGCCACGGCTGAATTAGCGCGAATCGGTCCGGAATGAGGCTCGGTCATGGCTGCATATACTGGCCCGATGATCGACGAGGCGCTCACCGCGCTGCGCGCCTGGCGCGCCGAGGGGGTGCCAGTCGCCCTGGCCACCGTGACGAACATCGTCGGCTCCGCTCCCCGTGCGCTCGGCGCCAAGCTGGCCGTCGCGGCCGATGGGCGGATCGCGGGATCGGTGAGCGGCGGCTGCGTCGAGGGCGACGTGATCGAGGCGGCGCTCCAGGTCCTGGCCGACGGTTCGCCGCGGCTGCGGCACTACGGAATCAGCGACGAGATGGCGCTCGAGGTCGGCCTCATGTGCGGCGGCGAGATCGACGTCTTCATCGAGGCGCTCGATCGCGCTTCCGGCGGAATTCTGTCGGAGCTCGTCGAGCAGGTGGAGGCGCACGTCGCCGTCGCTCGGGTCGTCGCCTTCGATCAGGGGACGATCGCCGCGGTGACCGCCGAGGCGGTGATCGGAACACCATCGGTCGCGGTCGCTGCGCGTGAGGCACTCGCGGCTGGTGAGTCCCGCAGCCTCGCCGCCGGCTTCATGGACGTGATCCTTCCCCCGCCGCGCCTGTGGGTGGTCGGAGCGGGCCACGTTGCCGAGCACCTGGTCGCGTTCTCTGAGCGCGCCGGCTTCGCGCCCATCGTGGTGGACCCGCGGCGCCTCTTCGCGGAACAGCCTCGCTTCAGCGGGGTCGACGTGCTCCGCACCTGGCCGGATCGCGCCTTCTCGCAGCGGGGCCTGCGGCCGAGCGACTTCGTCGTGGTTCTCTCGCACGACCCGAAGGTCGACGAGCCTGGCCTCTGCGCTGCACTCTCCGCCGACATCGCCTACGTGGGCGCCATCGGCAGCCGCCGCGCCCAGGCGGATCGCGCCGATCGCCTGGCGCGCGCCGGCATCGGTCCGGAGCGGTTGGCCCGGCTGCACGCGCCCATCGGCCTCGACCTGGGTGGCCGATCGCCGGCAGAGATCGCGCTGGCCATCATGGCGGAGCTCGTATCGGTCCGCTATGGCGGTTCGGCGCGACGGCAATGAGTGACCTGTACGACGCGATCCCCAAGGTCGAGCTGCACTGTCACGTTGAGGGGACGGTGCGGCCGTTTACGGTGGTCGAGCTGGCGCGCAAGAACGGCCGCCCGCTACCGACCAAGGACCCGACCAAGCTGTACCGATACGACTCCCTCAACTCGTTTCTCCAGATCTTCTGGATGGTGCAGGCACTGATCGTCGACCAATCCGATTGGGCGCGTGTCGCTTACGAGTCGATCCTCGATGCGGCACCGCACGGCCTCCGCTATCGCGAGATGTTCTTTACCCCCGCCCGCCATCTCGAGATGGGCCAGTCGTTGAGCGAGATCATCGCCGGCCTGTCCGAGGGCCTGACGGCCGCCGAGGCGGAGACCGGCATCCGCTGCATGCTCATCTGCGACATCGACCGTGCCCACGGTGGCGAGGCCGGGCTCTCGCTCGTCGAGTTGTTGGCCAAGGTGCAGCGGGCGGGCGGTGCCGAGCGGGTGATCGGTTTGGGCATGGACTCGACCGAGCGCGGCGTCAATCCGCGTAGCTTCGCGCCCGCCTTCTCGCTGGCTCGCTCGCTCGGCCTCCGTCTGACCGCGCACGCCGGGGAGGACTCAGGCCCCGAGAACATCGCCGCCGCGCTCGACGCGCTGCGGATCGAGCGGATCGACCATGGGTTGGCGATCCTCGGCGACCCGCAGCTGACTCTACGTGTCGCGGAGGCGCGTATCCCGCTGACCGTCTGCCCGAACTCGAACATCGTGATCGCCAATCGGTACGCGCACCTGTCTGAGCACCCCTTCCGTCGCATGCGCGAGGCCGGGCTGCTCGCCACCCTGAACACCGACGACCCGGCCATGACCGATCTTGACCTCGGCAAGGAGTACCGGACGGTCGCCGCGGCGCTCGAGATGTCGTTCGACGACATGGCGGCGGTCGCCCTCGACGGCGTCGAGGCGAGCTGGCTCCCCGAGGGCGAGAAGCGCAACATCCGCGCCTCCTTTGAGCGCGAGCTGGCTGCCCTGCGCCCCGCCTAGGTCGCGCCCCACCCTTTACGACCACCAGTCGTGGTATCCGGCGGAATCGGCCATCGACTTGCCCGTTACGACCACCAGTCGTGGTATCCGAGTTCAGGCGCTGGTGCGACCGGCTGGACGCCGCGACTCACGCTCGGGCCCTCCGTTGGAGCGGCGTCGCACGCGTCGGGCGGCAGCCAGTTCTTGCTTACCACGACCAGCAGTCGTATCGGGCAAGAACCAGACTCCGGCCAGCGATCCGTCCGGACCCAGCAGCCAGCGCCTGACCTCACCGGTTCGCGCCGGGAAGGCGGAGCTGAAGACGGCGACATGCCGCGCCACAGCTTTCCGTTGCCCACTCGTCTCGGGCAGGACGACGACCCGCTCAAGGGCGGTCGCTCGCCATCCGCGCTCGCGTGCCAGAAGCTGGGGGACGACCCGCACCTTCCGATCGAGTGTGCTGACGAGATCTTGGACGTCGAGCAGCCGGCTCTTGACCTCGACAAGCAGGAGCGTTCGCGTCGTCGCGTGCCAACCGACGAGGTCGACCGAGCCACGCTCGCCGTAGTGATTAAAGGTGTATTCGACGGTCACGGTCCAATCACCCGACCGAAGAACGCGAACCGCGGATTCGACCAGGCTCGCGTGCGCCCGATCAAGCAGCCTGGCTGATTCCCCACCGCGCCACCTGGGCTCGAATGGCAACTGCACCTCCAGCGCGGCGGCGACCTGCCGCAGCTTCCCAAGCGTCAGACGCTCGAACAGCCCTCGCTCAATCAGAGAAATGGTCGTCTGGTCGACGCTCGCCCGCAGGCCGACATCCTGCTGGCGCCAAGCGCGCCGAAGCCGCACCGCGCGCAACAGCGCCGCGACCCGCAGATCCTCCATGCGACCGAGGATGGTCGCCGCCTCTTACTGGGCGCTTATCTCCACCTTGACCGGGACTGCTCGACGGACCGCGTCGTCGACCGGGCAATGGGCGACGCCCCAAGTCGCGATCTCGCGCAGGCGTTCATCGCCCACGCCATCGGCCGCCAGCGTGATCCGGACGCTGGAGGAGAGCGGCCCGGCCGGCACGTCGTCGGAGGCGTCGAGGATGCCGCGGTCATCGGACTGGCTGTCGACCACGACCTCCAGCCGGGTCAGCACCACAGCCTCTTCCGCCGCTCGCATGGCGACGAGTGTCGCGACGCAGGCGGCGTGGCCGGCTCGCAGGAACCAGGCGGGCGACGGCGCCTTGCCCGTGCCCCCGACGCTGGGCGGCATATCGGTGATCACTGCCGCCTCGCCGGGCCCCTCGACGCGGACGAGCAGGCCGACCTCCAGGCGTGCGGTGGCCGCCGAATCGGTATAGCGCGCTTCGTGGGGATGCGTTCGCACGTACTCCCGCGCGGCGCGCACGGCATCGCCAATCGTGGTCCCCTGGTCGGGCATCGGTCCCTCCTTTTGGTTAGCGCGCGCGCACCTTGGTTAGCGCGCGCTTACCATCGTGACATGATCATCGAGCTTCAGAGCTGGACGCCCGCGGCGTGACGGCGGCATACGACCTGCTCATCGAAAACGGCTCCGTCGTGGATGGCAGCGGCGCACCGGGCTATCCCGGATCAGTCGCGGTCGAGGGCGACCGCGTGCGGATCGTCAGGTCGGGAGACGCGGCACGCACGGCGGAGCGTACGATCGACGCCAGCGGCATGGTCGTAGCTCCGGGCTTCATCGACCTCCACTCGCACTCGGGCCTGATGATCCTGGCCGATCCGCTCCATGAGCCAAAGGTGCGACAGGGCGTCACGACCGAGGTGATCGGCGTCGACGGGCTCTCCTATGCACCAATGCCCTCCGTGCTGCACCTCGAAGCGCTCGTCGAGATGAACGCCGGTCTCGATGGAGACCCGGAGATCGCCTACGACTGGGACACGGTCACCAGCTATCTCGAGCGGTTCCACGGCAAGGTGTCGGTCAACATCGGTCTGCTCGTGGGAAACAGCGCACTCCGGATCTGCCGCCTCGGCTGGGACGAGATTGAGGCGGACCCTCGCGCAATCGCGGACATGCGCGCGATGCTGCGTGAAGCGATGGAGCAGGGCGCGCTTGGCGTCTCGAGCGGCCTCGACTACCCGCCGGGCGCCTATGCCAGCACCGATGAGCTGGCCGCCCTGACCGCCGAGGCCGGCCGCGACGGCGGCTTCTACCACACCCACGTCCGCTACGATCTCGGCGACCGATACCTCGACCCCTTCCGCGAGGCGATCCAGATCGGGCGACGCGGCGGCGCACCGTCGCACATCACCCACTTCTACCATCGGCAGACCTTTCCGGGCGGCCCGGAACCGATGCTTGCGCTCGTCGACGACGCGCGTGCCGAAGGGCTCGACGTCACATTCGACAGCTATCCATACGAGTGGGCCTCGACGCGGCTCTTGATCATGATCCCGCCGTGGGCGCAGGCCGGCGGACCCGGCCCCACCAAGGAGCGCCTCGCCGACGTGGGCGTGCGCGGGCGGATTCGCAGTGAGCTGGAGGAGCGTGGCACGCTCTTCGCCGGCAAGCGCGCGTGGCACGACGTCCGCCTGGGCTACTTCACGCGCCCGGAGAATCTGCGCTGGGAGGGCCGGACCCTGGGCGAGCTGATCGACGAGCGCGGCGAGGATCCGGTAGACGTGCTGTGTGACCTCCTTCTCGACGAGAACCTGCACGTCAGCGAGGTCACCCCCGGCCCGTGGAGCGAGACGCTCCCGCAGTTCATCGCCCATCCAGTCGGCATGATCGGCACCGATTCGACCTTCGTTGGCGCCAAGCCGTCGCCGCGGACCTACGGCTCCTTCCCGCGCATCCTGGGCCAGTTCGTGCGCGACGAGGCGCTGCTCAGCCTCGAGGAGGCGGTGCGCAAAATGACCTCCGCTCCAGCATCGCGCCTGGGACTCTCGGACCGCGGTTTGCTGCGGGATGGCCTCGCGGCGGATCTCGTGATCTTTGACCCGGCCCGGGTTCGCTCGAATGCGACATACGAGGAGCCGCGCCGTTTTCCTGACGGGATCGAGCATGTGATCGTCAACGGCAAGCTGGTGCTCGATGGCGGCGTCCATACCGGCGCCACGCCGGGAAGGGTGGTTCGCCGTTGACGGGCGCGGGATTCCCGGCAGGAGCGAGCGCGCTCACCACGCTCCTCGTTGTCAGCGACCTTCGGCGCTCAGTCGCCTTCTATCGCGACGTGCTGGGCGCGCGGCTGTACGGCGAGTACGGCGGGACTTCGGCCGTGTTCGAGATCGCGGGCGCCTGGATTCTGATCGTGACCGGTGGCGAGCCAACTCCGGACAAGCCAACCGTCAGCTTCGTGCGGCCTGCCGACCGCGAGCGCGTCGACCACGAGATCATCTTTCGCGTCGACGACTGCCGCGCCGCCCACGAGGAGCTCGCGCGGCGCGGTGCCGAGTTTCTGACCCCGCCGCTCGACCGTGGTGGCGAGATCCGCTGCTTCCTGCGAGATCCCGACGGCCATCTCATCGAGCTCAGCGAGCTCACCGGCGGCGCGCGGTAGACGACCCCCGATGCACGGCGCGCCGATGAACCACAGCGAGCACGCTGGCCACGCGGCGCCGCACGACAAGCACGCCGGCCACGATCCGGAGGTCTTCAGACGCCAATTCTGGATCGTCCTCGTGTTGACGGTTCCCGTCGTCATCTGGAGCGCCGAGGTCCAGCACTGGCTCGGGTACACCGCACCCGTCTTCCCGGGCTCCGACTGGATCCCGCCCATCATGGGCACGATCGTTTTTCTCTATGGCGGCAAGGTCTTCCTCGAAGGCGCCCGCACCGAGCTCGGCGATCGCCAGCCCGGGATGATGACCCTCATCAGCCTTGCGATCGTGGTCGCCTTCGCGGCGTCGTGGGCGGCGACGCTCGGCTTTTTCGAGGTCGATGTGTGGTGGGAGCTGGCCACCCTGATCACCGTCATGAGCCTCGGACACTGGATTGAGATGCGTTCGATCATGCAGGCGCAGGGTGCTCTCAACGCATTAGCCGAGCTCCTTCCCGATAGTGCCGAGCGTGTCACCGATGCGGGCACCGAATCGGTGCCGCTGAGCGCCCTGCAGCTTGGTGACGTCGTGCTGGTCCGACCGGGAACCCGGGTGCCGGCCGACGGCGAGGTCGTCGACGGCGCCGCCGACGTGGACGAGTCGATGATTACCGGGGAGTCGCGCCCGGTGACCAAGGAGCCGGGCGACAAGGTCGTGGCCGGAACGGTCGCTGCCGGCGGCAGCCTGCGTGTCCGCGTGACAGCCGTGGGCGAGGAGACGGCCCTGTCGGGGATCATGCGCCTGGCGGCCGAGGCGCAGGCGTCGCAGTCGCCGGCCCAGGTACTGGCAGACCGCGCCGCGGCCGTGCTCTTTTTCGTTGCGCTGGGCGCCGGCATCATCACCCTGGGCGTGTGGATCGCCATCGGTCAACCGGAGCAGGCGCTGATCCGCACCGCGACCGTACTGGTGATTGCCTGTCCCCACGCCCTCGGCCTGGCCATCCCGCTGGTGATCGCCATCAGCACCACGCTCGGCGCCAAGAACGGCCTGCTGGTCAAGGACCGTCTTGCCCTCGAGCGCGCCAAGGATCTCCAGGTCGTGATCTTCGACAAGACCGGGACCCTGACGCGGGGAGAGCCGGCTCTGGCAGGGGTCGAGGCTCTCCGCGGGGTCGCGGAAGCCGAGCTGTTGGCGCTGGCCGCCGCGGTGGAGTCCGACTCGGAGCACCCCCTTGCTCGGGCGATCGTGCGCGGGGCGCAGGAGCGCGGCGTGACCCGGCCGCCCGCCACCAACTTCGAGGCGCTTCCCGGCCGCGGGGCAAAAGCAACCGTCGACGGACGCGAGGTCCACGTCGCTGGTCCTCGGCTGCTCGCGGACCTGGCCCTGGACGTACCCCCGGAGCTGACCGCGGCGACCGATGGCTGGGCGGCCGAGGGCCGAACCGTGCTGCATGTCGTCGCCGACGGTCGCGTGCTCGGGGCGGTCGCGATCGAGGACGAGATCCGCCCGGAGTCGGTCGAGGCGGTGACGCGTCTCCACGAGATGGGCCTGCGGGTGGCGATGATCACCGGCGACGCCCAATCGGTGGCCGACTCGGTCGCAAGGCGCATCGGCATCGACGACGTCGCGGCACAGGTGCTTCCGGCCGACAAGGCCACTGCCGTCAAGCGCTTCCAGTTCGGCGGCGTAAAGGTGGCGATGGTCGGCGACGGGGTGAACGACGCCCCGGCGCTGGCACAGGCCGACGTCGGCATCGCCATCGGGGCCGGCACCGATGTAGCGGTCGAGTCGGCCGGCATCGTCCTCGTGCGCAACGACCCGCGTGACGTGGCCGGCGCCATCGAGCTGAGCCGTGCGAGCTACCGCAAGATGATCCAGAACCTGGTGTGGGCAACCGGCTATAACGCGGTGGCCATCCCGGTTGCAGCCGGGCTCTTCGCCCCGTGGGGCATCATCCTGCCCATGAGCGTCGGCGCGCTTGCGATGAGCATCTCGACCACCGTCGTGGCGCTCAACGCCCAGCTGCTGCGCCGCCTACAGCTGCGCCCCGCTGAACGCTCACCCGGTGGTTCGCTGGAGCCGCGGCCGGCCTGATCGGGCTCGGCAAGCGGACCGGCCACTCACACCAGCTGCTCCGTAACGGACGATTCCTGGCCCGCACGACAGACCGTCGCAATGTCGGGGGGAAGGGCCCACGGTTGTACGATGCAGCGATGAGGGCCTGCGCGGCATGACGACCATCCGGACCCGTCCGCGGCCGGCGATTCAGACCCCTGCCTCTGAGCCCCTCATCGTGCCCCGCGACATGCCGGCGCGCGGGCGAGCGCGCCCGGCAGCCCCGCCGCGTCGCGAGGGCCCCGCCAAGCTGACCGGTGAGGCGCTGTATGCCGACGACCTCGTCTTTCCGGGCGCCTGGTACGGCGCCACCATCCGTTCCATCGACCCGCATGCGCGCCTGCTGGGCATCGAGCTCGACGACGCGTTCGACTGGAAGCGGGTCGTGGTCGTGACCGCGGACGACATCCCCGGCGAGAACGTGGTGAGCCTGATCGACGACGACCAGCCGGTGCTCGTGCCGATCGGTGGCGAGATCAGGCACCAGGCGGAGCCCGTCGCGCTGATCGCGGCAGCCGATCGCTCCATACTGCGCGAGGCACGCCGCCACGTGACGCTGCGTACGGAGCGCCTCCCAGCCGTCTACGACCCGCTCGCCAGCGAGCACGAATTCGCGAACTACACCGTGGAGCGGGGCGACGCGGCGACCGCCATGGAGAAGGCGGAACTCGTGATCGAGGGCACCTACCGGGTCGGCCACCAGGAGCAGCTCTACATCGAGAACCAGGCGATGATCGCCGTGCCTCGCGAGGACGGTGGTGTCACCGTCCACGGCTCCTGTCAGTGCCCGTATTACATCCACAAGGCCATGAAACGCGCCCTTGCGATGGGCGACGAGCTGGCTGTCGTCGTCCAGGCGGAGACCGGCGGCGGGTTCGGCGGCAAGGAGGAATATCCGTCGATCCTAGCCCTGCACGCGGCCCTGCTCGCGCTGAAGTGCCGGAAGCCGGTGCGCATGATTTACGACCGGCACGAGGACCTCTCCGCCACCACCAAGCGTCACCCCGCCGCCATCCGCTACCGCACCGGGATCAACGCCGCCGGCGATCTCGTCGCGCAGGAGATCGAGGTGATCATGGACGGCGGCGCCTACGCCACGCTCACCCCGGTCGTCTTGAGCCGGGGCACGCTCCACGCGGGTGGGCCGTACCGATGCGACAACGTGCGGATCACCGGCCGTGCGATGGCGACCAACACCCCGCCCAACGGGGCCTTTCGGGGCTTCGGTGCGCCGCAGACCGAGTTCGCCGCCGAGATGCAGGTCAACCGGGTGGCCGAGGCGCTCGAGGTCAGCCCGCTCGACCTGCGGCGCCGATGGGTCTACCGCGAGGGCGACACGACGCCGACCGGCCAGGTGCTGCGCGAGAGCGTCGCGGGGATCGACGTGCTCGAGGCAGCCGCGCAGGCATCGGATTTCGACCGTGTGAGCGCGCGGACTCGTCGTGCGCGCGAGGCGGCAGGGGTTGGCGGCCGCACGGCGGGCGGCATCGGTGTGGCGCTGGCCTGGCACGGCGCGGGCTTCACCGGATCGGGCGAGGTGAGGCTTGCGTCGGTCGCCTCGCTCGAGCTGACCGATGAGGGCCGCATCCGGATCCTGACCGCATCGACCGAGATGGGCCAGGGCACCAAGACGATCTTCCCGCAGCTGGTGTCCGATGCGCTCGGGGTCGAGTACGACGAGGTCGAGATCGCGCCGCAGGACACCTCGATCGTGCCCGACAGCGGACCCACCGTGGCGAGCCGTACCGCGATGGTGGTCGGCGGGCTCTTGATCAAGGCGGCCGGGAAGCTCCGCGTCCGCGTCGAGGCCGAGACGGGCCGACCCTTCGCGGAGTCTTATCGCCAGGCCGGCCCGATGCGCATCGACGAGCAGTTCGTCCCCTACCCCGGCGTGACCTTCGACGACAAGACCTACACCGGCGATGCCTATCCCTGCTTCGGCTGGGCCTGCGCCGTGGCCAGCGTCGAGGTCGACCTGGACACCGGCGAGGTTGCGGTCTCCGATCTCGTCAGCGCCGACGACGTCGGTCACGCTATCCACCCGTTGATGGCGGAGGGGCAGGTCGAGGGCGGCACGCTGCAGGCGGTCGGCTACGCCACCATCGAGGAGATCAAGCTGATCGACGGACGCTACCTGAACGACCGCCTGGCGACCTACCTGATCCCAACTGCGCTCGATGCCCCGCGCATCCGCTCGATCCTGGTCGAGAAGCCATATTCCGGGGCCCCGCACGGGGCGAAGGGAGTCGGCGAGCTGCCGATGGACGTCGCCGCACCTGCCGTCATTGCCGCCATCCACGACGCGACCGGCGTCTGGATCCACGACCTGCCGGCGACGCCGGAGCGAGTCCTGGCGGCACTGAGCGGCAGCGAGATGCCTGCGACGCCCGGCGTCTCGATGGAAACCCCGAGGCCGGCAGAGCCGCGCCTCGAGGACCTGCCCGCCGGCGGCGACGAGATGCCGTTTCGCGCCCCGACCGATCCGCACCAGGAGCGGGAGCGGTGAGCATTCGCCTGATCGTCAACGGCGCCCCGGTCGAGGTTGAGGCCCCTGGCATGCGCCGCCTGCTCGATCTCCTGCGCGAGGATCTGAGGCTGACCGGTACGAAGGAGGGCTGCGGTGAGGGGGAGTGCGGCGCCTGCTCCGTTCTGCTCGATGGCGCCGTCGTCGACTCCTGCCTTGTCCCCGTCTGTCAGGTCGACGGTTCGTCCGTGGAAACCGTCGAGGGCCTGGCACGCGAGACGCGACTGAACGTGCTTCAGCAGGCCTTCCTCGAGACCGGCGGCGCGCAGTGCGGGATCTGCACCCCCGGCATGCTGATGGCAGGTGAGGCGTTCCTGGCCTCGGGCATCGAGCCGAGCGAGGGTGCCATTCGCGAGGCGATCGCCGGCAACCTCTGCCGTTGCACCGGGTATACGAAGATCATCGACGCCATCGCTCTCGCGGCGGAGAGGACGGCATGACCGAAGAACGAACCGAGCCGCTCGACCAGGCGCTGGCCGAGCACGACGTGACCCGCTCGCTCACCGCGGGACGGCTGCTGCTGGCGGCCGCCGCCGTCGTCGTGGCCATCCGCCTTGTCCGCGGGCTGCGGGATGGGTGGACGATGCGCTCCGCTCGTCGCCGGCTTCCCTGACCGATGCCCGTCCCCTTCGAGCCACCCGTCGACTCGCCTCGCGACGTATCAGAGGCTTACCAGCTGCTTACCGACGGTGGTCTGCGGCCGATCGCCGGGGGCACCGACCTGATGGTCCAGATCACCGGCGAGCTGGGTGAGCCGCCCGAGCGCGTGCTCGATATCTGGCATCTCGACGAGCTGCGCGGCATTCGGGTCGATGCCGACGCCCTGGTCCTCGGCGCGCTGACCACGTACACGGAGATTCGCCGCTCCCCGCTGGTGGCCGAGTTCCTGCCCGCGCTGGCGGATGCGGCGGCGACTATCGGGGCGGCGCAGATCCAGAACCGGGGCACCATCGGCGGTAACGTGGCCAACGCCTCGCCCGCCGGCGACACGCTGCCCATCCTGCTGGCGACCGGCACCGAGATCGAGCTGGGCAGCGCGCGCGGCGAGCGCAGCGTCGCGGCTGACGCGTTCTGGACCGGCTACCGCCAGACGGCGCGCGCCGACGACGAGCTCGTGCTTCGCGTTCGCATCCCGCTCGCGCTCGACCGGGAAGTGCGCTTCCGCAAGATCGGAACCCGGCGGGCTCAGGCGATCAGCAAGGTGGTGATCGCGCTCGCCTGGCGTCCGGGAGCCGGCCATCGCTGGACCGATGTCCGCCTGGCGCTGGGTTCCATCGCGGCAACTCCGGTCCGCGTTCCGCTGACGGAGGCCGTGCTGGAGGGTGCGGAGCCAGATCGCGAAACGGCCGATCGCGCCGCGGAGACGCTGGCCGGCGAGATCCAGCCGATCGACGACGTGCGGTCGACCGCTGACTACCGCCGCGCGGTGGCGTCGCGGGTATTGCATCGGCTCATTCGAGAGGAGGGCAAGTGGTGATCAGCGCCGAAGGCATGCAGACGAACGCGATCGTGATCCACGTCCGTTCCGAAGATTCGGACGCCTTTGAGCAGCTCTTTGCCGCGGAGGAGCTGCCGATCTGGGACGAGTTCCACGCCAACGGGACGCTCATCTCCGCCTCGCTGACCCGTGTCGCGTACGGAAGTGAGGAGAAGGAGGGTGTACGGGACTACGTGATCCTGGCGGTCTTCCGCGGCATGGCGGGGCACACCAGCGACGACCAGGACGCGCGCTTCAGCGCCTTCCTGCCGAAGGCCAAGCTGATGCAGACCTCGGAGCCGTACGTGTGGGGCGGCCGGACCATTCATGCCCGCCCGGCTCGAGTCGCGTCGGAAGACGGGTCATGAGCGTCGCGACGCGCCTTGTCACAGCCAATCGTGCTGCACGAGACTCGTGCCGCACGGATGCACGAAAGCTTCTGACATGACCGATATCGCCCCCGGCGTGCAGCTGACCGCCCAACCACCTGCCCATGCCGACGATGTCCTGACCGCCGACGCGCTGCGCTTCGCAGCAGACCTGCACCGCCACTTCGCTCCCGAGCGGCAGCGTCTTCTTGGCGATCGGCGCGAGCGTCAGGCACGTCTCGACGCCGGCGAGATGCCGGACTTCCTGCCGAACCCGATCGAGAGCGACGATCCCGAGTGGCGTGTCGCGCCGGCGCCTCGCGACTTCGACGACCGGCGCG
>JALYTG010000178.1 GCA_030854405.1 Chloroflexota bacterium
GTGCGACCCCGCCCAGCGCCGCCTGCCGCGGCCCGACCCGCGACGCCGCGACACCCCCGGGAACCGAGGCCGCGAGCACCCCGGCCGCGTACGAGGCAGAGAGCAGCCCGGCCGCCCCCTTCGAGAGATCGTACTCCGCGACGAAGTGCGGCAGCAGCGGCGCGAGCGCCGCGAAGAACATGATGTCGAGCGCGACGATCGCGCTCAGCAGCAGGACGAGTCGGCGCACCTTTTGACGGTATCAAGCCGGTTTCGCGACAACTTCGTGGCGGGGCGCACAAGCAGCGCTAACCGGTTGCCAGGTTCGACGTCTAAGGCCTCTCGGAAAAGGTCGTACCGACCAGGCCACGGAAGCACGGCTACCGCGCCGCCCGCGGACGCGCTTCCTGTCGAGCCGAACAGTGTCGGGCTCCGGAGGAGGGTCTCTGTGGTGAATCAAAAGCGTGTGCTTCTGCCTATGCTCGCGGTCCTGCTGGCCGTCGCGGCAACAGCGTCCGCCCTCGCGGCGGCGACGGACCCGCCGAGGAAGCGAGCGTTCCCAAAGACGACGGTCAAGATCGCGCCCAGGCGCCACGTCAACCCGCGGGTCACGCGACGGCTGCGCGACGCAACCTGGCGCTGGCAGATCGTGATCGGCCTGCGCCGGGCGCACTCGGCGGCGCCGCTCGACACGCGCCGTGCGCTGCTCTACTGGCGCCGCCAGGCGCGCCATGTGCGCAAGGTCGCGGTTCGCCCGCCGCACAAGCGGGGTTGGCTCTGCATCCATCATTTCGAGGGCAGCTGGCGCGACGGGAACGATCCGTACTGGGGCGGCCTGCAGATGGACCGCAGCTTCATGCGCAGCTATGCCCCGCGGCTGCTCCTGCGCCGCGGCTGGGCCAACCGCTGGACGGCGCTCGAGCAGATGTGGGTCGCCGAGCGCGCGCATCGCAGCGGACGCGGCTACGGCCCTTGGCCCAACACGGCCCGGTATTGCGGACTTCTCTAACCTCTGGCTATGGAAGTACCGCCCCCGACGGAGTTGCGGGACAGCGGCATCATCCTGCGTCCCTGGCGGCTCGCGGACGTGCCGCGTGTGACTGAGATCTGCCAGGACAACGAGATCGCGCGCTGGACGCTCGTGCCGTCGCCGTATCAGGAGCAGCACGCTCGCATCTGGATCGAGCAGACGATCCGCGACTGGGCCGATCGCAAGCACGCGACCTTTGCGATCACCGAGGCGGACAGCGGCGAGGTGGTCGGTGCGATCGGCCTGCGGCTCCACGGCGACTACGCAGTCAACGGCAACATCGGCTACTGGGTTGCGGAGGAAGCCCGCGGCCGAGGCATCGCCTCCACCGCGCTGCGGCTGCTCACGCGCTGGGGCGCGGACCAGGTCGGCCTGTCCCGTTTACAGCTCGTCACCGATCCCGAGAACATCGCTTCACAGAAGGTCGCCGAACGCGCCGGCTTTAGTCGCGAAGGGATCCTGCGCGGGTACATCGAGCGCCACGGTGAGCGGCACGATTGCGTCATGTTCTCGCTGCTCGCAGGCGAGTTAGAGGACGGCAATCGGGGATAAGAGAGGGAGGATGAGCGAGATCGCGAGCGACCAGATCGAGGCCCTGATCGCCAAGGGCGAGGAGCAGGGCTCCCTCAACCTCTCCCGGCTGAACGAGTTCGTCCAGGAGCAGGAGCTCGAGGACGAGGACATCCGCGTGCTCTACGAACGGCTCGAGGAGCGCGGGATCGAGGTCAACGACGACTGCGGCAAGGAGGCCCACCAGAGCACCTACGTCAACGGCGACCTCGCCGTCGCGACGACCGACGCGCTCCAGCTCTTCCTCAACGAGGCCGGCCGCTGGTCGCTGCTGACCAGGGAGGAGGAGGTCGAGCTGGCCAAACGGATCGAGCGAGGCGACCAGGAGGCGAGGGAGCGGATGATCAACTCGAACCTCCGGCTGGTCGTCTCGATCGCCAAGCGCTACCAAGGCCACGGGCTCTCGCTGCTCGACCTGATCCAGGAAGGGATCATCGGCCTGATCCGCGCGGTCGAGAAGTTCGACTGGCGCCGCGGCTTCAAGTTCTCGACCTACGCCACGTGGTGGATCCGCCAGGCGGTGCAGCGCGGAGTCGCGAACAAGTCGCGGACGATCCGCCTCCCGGTTCACATCGGCGACCGCGAGCAGAAGATGGCGCGGGCGGAGCGGGCGCTGGCGCCGAAGCTCGGCCGGCAGCCGACCGAGGAGGAGATCGCCAAGCAGGCGAAGCTGCCGCTGAAACAGGTGCGAGAGGTGCGCCAGGCCGCGCGGGCGATCGCCAGCCTCGACAAGCCGCTGGGGGCCGACAGCGAAGCCCGGCTCGGCGACCTCTTCGCGAGCGAGGACTCGGAACCGGAAGCGGAGCTCACGGTCAGCCTCGAGGAAGACGTGCTCCGGCGGGCCGTCGCGCAGCTGCCGGACCGGGAGCGCGAGGTCGTCAAGCGCCGCTACGGCCTGAACGGCGACCGCGATCCGGCTTCGCTCGAGGCGATCGGCCGCGAGCTCGGGCTCACGCGCGAGCGCGTGCGCCAGATCGAGGCGAGAGCGCTCGAACACCTCGCGGTCAACCGCGAGATCGAGGCCCTGAAGGTCGCCTAGTGTAGTGCCCGGCACTTGGGGCGAGGTGCGCACCCCCTGGGTGCGCCGCGCCGCCTTCGTCCTCGTCCTGGCCTTCAGCCTTGCGTGATCTTCGCGGGGAGCGTCGCCTCGGCAAGCGTCTAGCGCCTCGTGCCGAGGATGAGCAGGTATTCCTCCGGCGCCCTGATGCCGCCGTTCGTCCGGTACGCCTCCACGTAGTCAACCCAGGCCCGGTGGAGTTCCTTGCGCCGGCCCGGAGGGAGCGATTCAACCAACGCCTTGAACGGCCCGTGAGAACTCGTAAAGAGCTGCCAGACGGCCTCTCCCGAGTCACCGATCATCGGGCTGTTGCCGGTAGCGAAGCGCAGCTCGAAGGCGTCGCCGAGTAGATCGATCACGTATTCCTCCCGACCCCAATCGTTCGGGTCGCCCGCGCCGGGCTCAGGAGGCGGTCGGAACGGCTCGAGCACCGCCGAGTACCCGGGGTTGGGGCGCCAGGAGGCAAGACCGAGCCGCCCGCCTGGGCGGCAGACGCGGGCGAGCTCGCGGGCCACTGCGAGGTGATCGGGGGCGAAGATGACGCCTACCGCCGACGACAGGACGTCGAAGCGCGCATCCGCGTAGGGGAGCTTCTCGCAGTCGCCCACGTCGAAACGGATGGAGACGCCGTGGTCCGCGGCGAGACGCTCCGCCGTCTCGATCAGCGCCGGTGCGAGGTCCAGCGCGGTGACGTGGGCGCCGGCGCGCGAGGCGCGGATCGCGACCGCTCCGGTCCCGGTCGCGAGGTCGAGCCAATGCTCGCCCCGCTGGGGGCGGAGGCGCTCGACGAGATCGTCGTGCAGGTCGGCGAGCGTCTCCGCGACGCGCTCCCACGGCGCCGACCCCCAGATGGCGCTCTGGCGTGCCTTCAGCTCCTCGAAGCCCATCGCCCTCTCTCGACCGGCTATGGCGCCTGCTTTGAGCGAACCTCGGCGGCGCTGGCGAGCGCGCCCATCGCTTCGAGGCGATGGGCCGTCTCCTGCGCGATCGGTGCTCGCGCCGCGGAGTCGAGGAAGGGGAGCAGATCGACGAGAAGGCGGGCTGCCGTGTACCGCTCGCCGAAGGCTGCGAGCGCTCCTGCCGCCTCGGTTGCCTTCTCCAGCGCCTCGGCGGAGCGGCCGGCCGCCGCGAGCTGGATCGAATCCGCCCAATCCGCCATCCAGGCGAGGTACGGAGCGCAGGCCGGGCCCGCCAGCTCGCGGGCCTCGGCGGCGGCGCGCTCGAGGTCGTCCCATTCGCCCGCCAGCGCGCGAAGCTGCAGCTCGCTCCGCAACCTTCGCGTCCTGTCAACGACCGCTTCCGAGCCCTCGATCCGCTCCAACCTCGCACGGGCCTCGTCGAGACCGAGAAAGGGGCGTAGGAGCTCCGGCGCCCTCCAGGTCGCGCTTCTGGTCTTGGGGGCCACGCGATCCAGGAGCTCGAGCGCGCGAGCCGCCTCCAGCCACTCCTCCGCCTCGAACAGCGCCAGGGCGCGTCCGACGAGGGCACGCCCTCCGTGCCCGCAGGTGTGGCCGCCTTCCTCGAGCACGAGCTCGACGGCCCCGGAAGTCGCGTCCCGCAGCTTGGCCAGCCGGCCGGCTGGAAGGAGGCACACGGTCTGGGCCGATGCCGCATGCAGCCGGTGGTGTGGGCTCAGGAGTTCCGCTTCCTCGGCGGCCTCGTCGGCGACCGACTCTGCGAGCTCGAACCGGCCCGCGTCGGCGTACGACAGGGCTGCTGTGACCAGCAGCTCGTGGGCCTCGACTCGATCGGTCATGCCCCTGGCGCTCTCGAGCGTTCGCTCCGCCATCTCGACGGCACGGCAGAAGCCTTCTTGTTCCACAACGGCCGCAAGGGCATCCAGCGCATAGGACAGGAGGTAGGGAGAGCCGACGATCTCGGCGACCTCGACGGCACGCTCAGCGTCGCGCACGCACGCGCTCTGCTCGCGCTGGGCAATGCCCCACAGAACGGAGACGGAGCGCCCCGTCAGGAGCGCCGCCGTCTCGAAGCTCGCGGTCTCCTCGCCGATCTCCTCCAGTCCGCGCTCGACGATCTCGCGAGCCCGCTCCCTCCACTCCTCGCCGCTGAAGGCTCCCCAATAACGAGACCAGAGCAAGGTCGCATTCGCCCTTAGCCTGGATATCGCGTCCGCGTCTCCGGCCCGGCGCGCCAGCTCGAGCGCCTCGAGGTAGTGCGACCAGGCCTCGTCCGCGCGGACCGCGGCGTGGGCGGCCTCCGCCTTCAGCTCGAGACCGGCCATCCGCTCGGCGTCGCCCGCGGCGAGCACAAGGGTGCGGTCTGCGAATCCGATCGCCTGATCGATTGCGAATCGCGCCTTGGCGGCGCGCCCCGCGTCGAGGAGTGCCGCTACCGCCTTCGACCGGATCTCCTCGCGAATCGACTCGTCCGCGGGCCAGGCCAGAGCCGCGTCTTCTGGACGAGCAGCGGACTCGTAGTGGTAGGCGAGAAGGTCGACATACTCCTGCCGGCGGTCGCCGGCGAGCTGCTCGAGCCAGCGAGCGACGTCGGCGTGCGCTTTCGCGCGCCTGCCTTTCGGGATCGACTGGTAGGCGACCTCGCGCGTGAGGCCGTGACGGAAGGCGAGCTCCATCTGACCG
>JALYTG010000179.1 GCA_030854405.1 Chloroflexota bacterium
CTCCGCAACACGATGGCGCAAGTCGCACTCATGCGCGCCGACGATCGCATCGAGGCATTGCGCGACACCGTGTCCGAGCTGCTGAGCATGGACGAGCCGCGCAAGCGATTCGCCGCGACGATGTCTGGTCTGGACATTCATTACAACCTCGGCGAAGGACACCCGCTGCTCGGACGCCGCATGCCCGATCTCGACCTGGTCACCGCCGATGGCCCGCTGCGGGTGTTCACCCTGCTGCACGGTGCCCGGCCGGTGCTTCTCAACCTCGGTAAGCCCGGCGGCTTCGACATCACTCCGCGGGCAGATCGGGTTCAGCTGATCGACGCCAAGTACGCTGGTACGTGGGAGCTTCCGGCACTCGAGCCGGTCACTGCTCCCACCGCGGTGTTGATTCGGCCCGACGGATATGTGGCCTGGGTGGGAGCCGCGACTCAGGTGGGGCTCGCTGACGCGCTAAGCACTTGGTTCGGACCGCCTTCTGCGGTGTAGCGCACCGGCTTCCAAGAAGATCCTGTGAGGGAGTTGTTGGGAGACACGTCCCAGGTCCCCGGCAGGGCTGTCCAGCCTTCACGGACGGCGCGAGCGGCGACTAACCGGTCGGACGCAGTAAGTGAGTGGCTCCGGCGGGCGGGAGCCGGCCGTGTACTGAATTCGCTGGGGAGCGCGACGAGTGCGATCCTGCTCCCCCGGCCTGAGCGCTCCCGTGAGTGGTTGAACGTGGCGTTGTTCGAGTGCGCTCAATGCCATCAGGTCGTTGAGCGGACGTCACCCATCCAACGACATTGCTCGGAAGGTCGACGCGCACTGAAGCGATCGCGGAGCATCGAGGCGATGCGCCGACGCCGGTCGAGCGCCGAATAGCCTAATCGGCCGCGGCCAGCCGAGAGTCTATCCATCGGCGAGTGCATTGCGCGCTCATCTCCTGTCAGGCGCGCCAACGCCATTTTCGAGGCCGATCAGGGTCTCGTCGGCGGAATGCTGTACGCCGCGATCATCGCCGAGATCAGCGGGCCGCGAACCCGAGGTAGACGACGCCCGACGAGAACGTTCGGGTCTCCAGCAGCCGAAGGCCGGCCGGACGCTCGAGGTCCGGGAAGAATGGCGTGCCCCCGCCGAGGATGACCGGATGGACGACGAGCTCGTACTCGTCCACCAGGCCGCGGCGGATGAAGCCGGCGGCGAGCGTCGGCCCGCCGATCTCGAGGTCGCCGCTGAAGTCCCGCCGGAGCTCCTCGAGGATCGTCTCCGGATCGCCGCTCGTGAGGCGCCAGCCGGCCGGCGCCTCCTGCATGGAGCTCGACACGACGACCTTCGGTTTCGCGTTCCAGATCCGGGCGAACTTGAGCATCGGGCCGGTGGCTGCCGGGTCCGACTCGGCCGTCGGCCAGTAGGCGTTCATCAGCTCATACAGCCGGCGGCCGTAGACGAGTGCCTCGACCGAGCGCGTTCGCTCGTTGAACCAGGTGAGGAGCTCGTCGTCGGGGATCGTCCAGTCGAGCGAGTGATCCGGCGTCTCGATATAGCCGTCGAGCGAGACGTTCATCAAGAAGATGACCTTGCCCATGGCGGCATTGTCCGTCAGTAGGGAGCGTCTCTGGGATCAGGCAGCAGCCAGCGGCGCTGGTCAGCGCGGTCCCGAACGTCGCGCGACCAGCTCGCAATCAGGACCCGGCAGTGGTGGCAAGGATGGCGTCGATCTGTCCAACCGCCAGCCGCATCCCCTCCTCCTTGCCCGTGGCGAGCAGCTGCTCCATGTCCGCGATGGAAGCGAACCGGGAGGTGATCGTCATCGTGGTCTTCTCGGGCGTCTCGATGAGCCGAACCTCGACGGAATAGGTCGGTAGCTCCTCGTTCGGCGGGCCGCACCCGTCCTCGAACTCGAGCGAGCGGGGTGGGTCGACCGAGATGATGCGCCACCACCCGTGGAGCTTCTCGCCGTCCGGCCCGGTCATGTAGTAGGTGACCCGGCCGCCGGCGGTCAGATTGTGGTCGACGACGGTGGCGGGGTGGGTCGGCGGTCCCCACCATCTTTCCAGATGCCGGGGGTCAGCCCACACTTGCCAGACCCGCTCCGCCGGTTTATCGAAGTCCGCCACGATCGTGAGCGTCAGCGCAACCGGGTCGCGGTCTACAGCGATCACCGTCATGACTTGTCTTCTCCTACTGGTTCGGCGAGGACGTCGCCGATGCGGTCAAGTCGACCACGCCACAGCCGCTCGAACTCCGCCAGCAGTACGTGCGCCTCGGCAACGGTCTCGATCTCGGTCTGGACGAGCTGCATACGGCCGCGCCGCGTCAGGTGAACGAGTCCGGCCTCCTCCAGGACCGCCACGTGCTTCTGCACCGCAGTCGTGCTCATCGGATACAGGCGGGCCAACCCGGATACCGACAGCGTCCCGTTCATCGCCCGGCGGACGATGTCTCGCCGGGTGCGGTCCGCCAGCGCCTGAAAGACGCGATCGGCGTGCTCCTCTTCAGCGGCGGTGCGAGCTACAACCATATGGTTGTAAGATTAGCAGATGACCGCACCGACCTTCCCGGCCACCGGGCCGGCTTAAAGAAGTGGAGAGGAACGACGATGAGGTTGACGATCACGACTAACGTCTCGGTGGACGGCGTGATGCAGGGGTTGGGCGGACCTGACGAGGATCGCCGCGGCGGCTTCGACCGCGGCGGATGGGCCCCACCACTTGTCGATACCGAAACCGGGGACTATCTCGACCAGGTCTACGGCGGTGCGGCCGCGTTCCTCTTCGGCCGGCGGACGTACGAGATCTTCGCCGGCTCCTGGGGAGCGATGATCGATATGGCCAAGATGCCGATCGGCGTTGCACTGAACAGGCGGCCCAAGTACGTGGCATCGACCAGCCTCACCGACCCGCAGTGGGCGGGCACGAGTGTCCTGACCGGCGACGTCGCCGCGGCCGTCCGTGATCTGAAGGCGCAGCAAGACGGCGATTTGCTGGTGCCCGGCAGCGGTGTCCTCGTCCGATGGCTGCTCGCCAATGACCTGGTCGACCAGTTCGACCTGCTCATCTATCCCGTCGTCCTCGGCCAGGGCACACGGCTGTTCCCCGATTCCGGTCCGGACATGGCGCTCGATCTGGTCAACTCGCGGACCACGTCCGGGGGCATGACCATCCAGACGTATCGGCCTCTCGGGCGCCCGGAGTACGTAACGTCCACGGCCGACCCGAACCGCATCACCTAGCTTCGCCGACCTAACATCGCGTCGCGCATGACGCTCAAGATCCGTGGTCATCGCGGACCTAGCCTCCTGTCGTGAACTCGCGGAGCCACACGGCCGGCGAACACCGGGCGCGTGACTCACGCGCTCGACCTCGAAGGGTCCTGAGCTAGGTGGCGACCTCCTGGGAAAGGCCAAACGAGACTCTAGGCGGCCAGGCTCGTTTCCAGCGGCTCCGCATCGCCGGACCTGGCTTCGGCCCCACGCGGCCGCGTCGTCGGCCTCCTGGGGACCGACACGTCGTCGCAGCCGGCCAGCATCGCCGGCCGTCCGATTCATCGAAGGTGCGGACTTTCCGCCAATTCCTTGATCTCGTAGCGCAGGAGTACCACGCCGTTTTCGAACGGGGTGGCCTCGACCAGCTTCAGGTCTTTGCCAATCCTCGAAAATGCGCGTTCCCTTGCCGCGTGATGCCGGACCAGCATTCGGACTTCGTCGACGACGCCGGCGTCCAGCAGGGAGTGCATGAGTTTCAAGCTCCCCCACAGCCAGATGTCCTTGCCGCTCTGCTCCTTGAGCTCCCGCATGGTGGCGACCGGGTCGCGCGTCACGGTCGCGGCGGGAAAGTCGCCCCAGGGGGCGTCATCCAGCTTCGATGAGGCGATGAACTTGGTGAGGTAAGCCGGCGAGCAATGTCTACATGGACCGGTAGGGAGTGAAGAGAACTGGCACTTCGCTGCCAGCCAACTTCGCTCTGAGCTCCGCGCTCGGCTCACCGAGCAGTTCGCCGCACCGACGACGGTGTTGACCGGTCGGATTCAGTAAGCAGTTGGCTCCGGCGGTAGGATTCGAACCTACGACCAAGCGCCCCGGCGAGTACGACGTGCTACCCAAGGTGAGGACGGGACCGCTTGGGCTACTGTTAGTTGCTCAGTCTGTAGCGGCCTACAGTGACTACGCCGGGGGCCACCCGGCAGACGATTATCCAACGTCTTCCAGCGGCGCACGCGCCACTGTCAAGAGTCACCACGGAGGATCACGGATTGTCCGCGAGCAGCTCCTCTACCGTGCGCCGCGTCAGGCTCGCCTGCACTTCTACACACCCTGCTTCGATGCCGAGGTTTGCGACCCGACTGACCCGCCGTAGGATGATTGCAAACAAGTTCGCGCCGAGCGCCCGCAGTCCCGGTATCAATCGCGACGACGAATCTCCGACGAAAACTGTCTCTCCATCGTCCCTTTTCTGGAGGCCCTCCGCGAAGGTTCCCGCACTTACGTGCGTCCATTCGCTGACCGACCGGAAGGCAACGTTGTATGCCTCACGCGTCGTCTCAGAATTGACGGCGTTAGCCATCTGCTCCAAGCCAGGAACCAATGCCCCCTTCTCTCCCACCCAACTAATGCCCCGCTCGCGAAATCTCCCGCGTACTTCGTCGATGATTCGTTGCTTATCTGCCTTTTGGTCAACCTCCGGCACCAACCGCTGGCCCCACTCTGTCTTGCCCACTACAGCCTCGATCCATACGAGGTCCATGCGGAGACTTTCAGCCGTCCACAGCGGAACGCGGTTGGTAGGGTCCTGAGACAGCCACTCGACCAGGATCACTAGTTCGGCCAGGGGCCGCACCAGTACCTGCGCGATGGCGTCAGCCTGGGCGTCCCGTACCGCCCGGAAGAAGGTTCGTGCGCGATGGCCAAGCATGATTGCGATGAACGGCCATTGGTCGGCACCCGGCTCAAATCGGCGCGACTCATCAAGGCTCTTCGCAAGTAGATCAAGCCGCTGTTCAGCTGTGAGGGTGATCTCCAAGGAGCGATCTACCGTCCCTTATCCAAAATCGGTGGTGACGGCGTTGCAGCAAAGGCGGAATTGCTCCTCGCCGAATGTCACGAGGCGCGGGATCAGGTTGCCGATGTTGCCTAGGGACTTTGGCGACGGATCGAGCGGGGTGGGGCGTAGCGTGATCTCAGCGAGGGACCTGCCCGCAACGCTGCCGACGGCGATGCGAATCTGGCGGCTAACGCTCCGATGTGTAAGCG
>JALYTG010000039.1 GCA_030854405.1 Chloroflexota bacterium
CGCATCACGAAGCGTCGCGCGCTGCCGTGGCCGCTGCACTGACACGCGGAGATGCACTGGCGGTTCCGGCGTCGGCCTACGCGGAGTGCCTGGTAGGACCTGCCCGGCGGGGACGAGACGCAATGGCTACCGTCGATGCGTTCCTCTCGGATTTGCCCGCGGAGGTCGAGCCGATCACCCGACAGGTTGCGTCTCGGGCCGCGCAGCTCCGCGCCCGCCACGGTCGGCGGCTTCGGCTCCCGGACGCGCTCGTGCTGGCAACGGCCCTTCATCTCGGCGCCGACCGCGTCGTGACCACCGATGCGGGCTGGCCCCGCGCGGGAATCCTCGTCGACCTGGTGCGTTGAATCAATCGGCCGGATTCAGGTCCCGGTCCTCCATCTCCCACGCGTGATCCATGACGTGGTGAGCGGTGCGGCGGATGAGGAACTGAATCGGCCAGGTGCGCGCAGGTTTGCCCTCGGCGTGATAGGCGCGGATGGCATCGAGGTATTCCTGCCGGTGCTTCGCGAGGCCCTTGAGAGTGAGCACGACGTCGAGAGGGGTCCGGACCGCGACCTTGCGGGAGAACTGCTCCGGCTCGGTGCCGTATGTGTGCCGGATGACCTGGTCGCGAGATCGGCCACCCCCGCGTCCACCCGGGCGCAGCTCCTTCGAGACCCGGGCGGCGACTTCGTCGAAATACGCCCAGCAGGCGCGCAGCAGGTCGAGCCGTCGCTCGAGATCCTTCGCCGACAGCACCTCGCGCTCGGTCTCCGACGGGACGTGGGCGATGCCCCAAAAGTCCGTCGAGCTCGACCCAGGGACTCGCTCGACCACCTCGGCCGTGCGCGACCTGTTGAACGCGCTCGCCATGCCTGCCCGCTCGGCGACGCCGGCGTATCGCGGGAGATACGACGACAGCTTGGCCAGGGCATCGTCCTCCGAGGTCCCCCAGCGATCGAGGCCGGGCCAGTCCATGGCGCCCGCCACGACCCTCCGCTTCTTCCCGACCTCGAGGATCACCCGGAGCTGATCGGTCATGTCGCAAGCGTAGCCAGCGGCCGAAGGGTCGTCAGTATCCAGACCACCGAGGCTGCGCGGCTTCGTTCCGTGGACTCGCGGTCGGCCGGCGCTCCCTGACCATGGCTACGAACGGGGCCATCTCGCTCGCGAGCAGATCAGCGTCGTCCGAAGTTGCCTGGCCGTCGTAGGCACGACCCGCGGCACCTAGAGCTGGGTGCCAGCGGACCGGGAGATGCTCGAGCGCCCATTGGCCGGCGGATCGTTTGGAGATTGCAACGTCGCCCGTCTCAGCGGCGCGCAGAAGCCGGCTGCCATTCAGAAACGCGTAGGTAGCCTCGAACGGATCGGTGTCGCCCTCGGCAACGTGGCGCTCGAGATGCTCCAGCTCGCGGTCAAGGTCGACCTCGAGCGCGGACCAGGTTGGCGGCGGGACGACCTCGGCCGGCTCTCGGCCATACAGGTGCGCGTAGCGGCCGGCAAGCCAGTGCGCTCGATTGATCGCCCATGATGTGTCGCGCCGATCCTCGCGATAGGCGTGTCGAGGCGCTTCAGGTCGGCGAGCCTCTTCCTCGAGGACGTACCAGGCGTCCCACTCCACTCCGGTCTGGCCGGCGATCGCGGCTTCAATGTCTTCAATCCCCCGCGCGGTCCGCGTGTCGAGCGAGCGACGAACGATGACGTAGGTGTCGAGGTCAGCGGATCTTGGCGGCCCGTCGACGGCGGTAGTCCCGCCATATCCCCATACAGCGATCAGGTCGTCACCCAGGATCACCAACAGCTCGTCACGCAGCCGCGTCCACGCAAGCCTGGGAACCTCGGGAAGCTGTTCGAGTGGGACGCTCACCCGTGCCGGCCTACGCGTTCCACAGGACCGGGACGTAGCGCGGCACGCGGGCGCGGTAGGCGGCGTAGGCCGCGCCGAAGCGGCTGGAGAGCCGCGACTCTTCCGCCCGGATCTCGCGATCGAGCGCGCGGGTGACGATCAGTACGCAGCCGATCAGGACGATCAGTGCGGCGACCAGCAACATCGGTCTAGCCTTCAGTGATCGCGAAGCCGACGTCGCGACCGTGGCGGGCGGCCAGGGCGAGCCAGATCTTGACCATCCCCTCGAGCGCCTTGGCGTTGCTGAGCGGTCCGACGGATCGCGGACCCCGTAGGTCACATCGTGGCCGGCAGCCGCCAAGCCGGCGCCAAGTCCTCCGCCCACATTCCCTGCGCCCAGGATCGCGATCTTCACGCTGTGATTGTGGACGTCCACGCGCGCTCGCGTGCAGCTAGCGAGGTCGACCTCGCGACCGCCAGGGCAGTTCCCCCAAGCTGGGGTCCGCTTACGCTCAGCGTACGTAACGGCCAGGTTCGGACGCGCGTGGGCAGGCGGCGCCACAGTCACTGGCTTCCACGAGCCCACATGCCGCTGGGCACGCGCCGAAATGAGCGTCCCGCGGCACGGCAAGGGTCCTTCTTCGCGGTTATGCACGCGGAGCGTAAGTGCGGGTCGCCGGCTCGGCCACCGATGCGTGCGCCTGGGCGCGACTGCCGCGGAAGCCAGCGCCGGGTCGATCTTGATGCTCTCGGCCGAACATCAGGCCAGTTGGCGATCGGTGGGGAGCAACTCGCGAACCAGGGCAGTCGCCAGCCAGTCGCCGTATTCCACGCGCGGCCAGCCACACTCGACCACCAGCAGGTCGTGGACGGCCAGTGAGCACAGTGTCCAGATGATGTCCGCGGCATTCTTCTCAGACAGCCCCGGACGTAGCGCCTCCCGCGACGCCAGCAGCTGCCCAAACCGTCGCTGGCCAGCGCGCCGCTGCGCCTCGAGCTCGTCCCACACCTTCGCCAGCTCCGGATCGAGCCCGCGCGCGTCGCGCAGGGCGCGAAGCAGGGGGCCGGCTCTCCGGTGAATCCCGGGTTGCGTCGCAGCGAACAGCTCGACCTGCCGCCGCGGATCCTGCTCTGCGATCACAGCCGCGATCGCGGGCCGCTCCTCCACGGGTAACTCCGCCCGCTCGACGCCGCCTGCCAGCGCCGCTTCGACGACCGCAACGAGGAGCGAGGCCTTGCCGCTGAACGACCGGTAGAGCGTCTCGACCACCACGCCGGCCTCGACAGCGATGTCGGACATCGTCGTCCCGGTGAACCCTCGCGCCAGGAAAAGCCGGCTTGCCGCCGCAACGATGGCACGTCGGGTCTGGGCTGCCTGCTCGCGGCGATGCGGGGAGTCGTATCGGCGTCGGGGCTTGACACCCTCAGTCATTAAGTGGAATATCCATGACATCAAATAAGTCTAGTTCCACTGTAAGTGTAGCGGAAGGAGCCATGGGATGGTCGAGGATCTGAAGGAGCTCACCCGGCGTACGTGGCAGGACATTCTTCCGTCCGGCGACGTCGAGGCCCTGGCGACCGTGGTTGACCCCGAGTGCGTCAACCACGACACGCCCCCGGGGATGCCCCAGGGATTCGAGGGCGTCAAGCAGACGATGCTCATGCTGAGGGGCGCGTTTGTCGACCAGCGTTGCGAGGTGCATCGGCTCATAGGCGAGGGCGAGACCGTGGTGATCGAGTGCACGCTCCATGGGCGTCACACGGGCGAGTTCATGGGCATTGCGCCAACCGGGCACGAGATCGCCCTGCGGTCCGTGCACTTCATCCGCTATCGCGATGGCAGGGAGGTCGAGACGTGGGCGCTGCAGGACCGGCTGGGCCTGCTCCAGCAGCTGGGCGCCGTGCCGCAGCGACCCGAGCCGGTGGCTCGCTGAACGCCCCTCGGGAGGCCGAGTTCGTCCCCAGATTCGAGAAGCCGCTGGCGAGCGTGGAGTTCGAGTAGCGCCGAGCGGCCGGGGCGGGTCAGTGAGACGGGCTTCGGTGGGCTCGATCGCGTCGAGCAGGCTCGTCGCAGGATCGCCGGAGCAGCCTTGGCCGCTTAGCAGGAGTCTGCGGCGGCCTACCATCGGTTTGTGGCTCCTGGCTAGTGTTCACCAACCTTGTGGCCGAGAGCGTGCCCGCGGAGGTTCGCCAGCTCCCCGGTCGCCCTGGCGAGGTGTGGGGCGCTGAGTCGGTGGCCGACCGTCTCGTGGTTGTCCGGGGCTCAGGCTGATCGATCGACGTCGATGAGCGAGGGGTGCACCCCCCGGAACCTACCTAGAAGGGCTTAAGCACCATCAGCAGCACGATCGCGGCGAAGCCGATGCCGCCCAGCGCTACGAGGATCCACGGCGTCGATGCCGTGAGCAGCGCCTCGAGCTGCTCGGGCGGAAGTGGCGCAGGGGGCGGCGCGTCGGTCTTGTCACGAGGCAGCTTCTGACCGATAGCCGCGCGCACCTTGTTGTAATGCCCGGCACCCACCGGGGTCATCAGCCCCGTGATCACTACCAGCAAACCAATGGCGACCCATATCCACAGGTGCCCCCAGTACGCACCGGTAAAGCCGGCCGCGATGCCCGACAGGAAGAGGACAATGAAGCCGATCGACATCAAGCTCATGGGAGAAAGGCTCCACAGCGACAGGTCGAGCAGCGCAGCGATCCGCGCCGGATCGCGCTCCGAACGCAGCCGGAAAGCCATCGTCGCCGAGACGCCGTGGCCGGCGGCGAAGGCAAAGGCGCCCAGCACGTGGGCGTAGACGATCCACGGGTGCCAGTCCATCGCTCCGCCCTCCCAGGTCGCGCAGTGGGTGCGGGTCGGTCTCTCGCGAGCCGGCGCAGCTGCCGTCGATTGTATCCTCGGGCGGTACACCGCCGGTACTGGGAAGCCGGATTCTCGTGGCTCCCTCGGTCCTCTTATCGGGGCCGTAGACGTCGTCCGCGCGAGCAGACGCTCTCTAGCTGTGGGTTAGTCACGGCCCAGCATCACGACAGTTGCCTGCCGCTGGCAACATGAGACGTGATGGCGTACTGGATCAACACGATTTCTCGCGAGCACGTCCGCATCGGTATGGAGGGCGGATTTATGCAGGCCAACCACGGGCGGCCGACGACCCTTCGGCGGCTGCGCAGAGGCGACCTCGTCGCGTTCTACTCGCCACGCACCTCCTACCCCGACGGTGATCGGCTCCAGGAGTTCACCGCGATTGCCCGGGTGATCGATGACGAGCCGCACCAGGCCGAGATGCGGCCCGACTTCCATCCCTGGCGCCGGCTGGTGGAACCGATTCCGTCGACGGAGGCGCCCATCGCGCCGCTGATCGAGGAGACATTCATCCCGGACAAGCGTCGATGGGGATTCGTGTTCCGTCGAGGGATGTTCGAGATCGGCGAAGATGACTTCTCGCGGATCGCCCGCGCGATGAATGCGAGGACCGAAGATGGATCGTGATCAGCTCCTGGCCCGCTTTCGGACCGGCTATGCCGATGTCGAGGAGGCCGTGGCTGGCCTGACCGATACCGCTCTCGATCGTCCGGCACCGGATGGCGGCTGGACGGCCCGTCAGATCGTCCACCACCTGGCGGACAGCGAGGCGACCGCCTATGTACGGCTGCGAAAGCTGATCGCGGAGGACGAGCCCGTGATCCAGGGGTACGACGAACCCGAGTTCGCGCGAAGGCAGCATTACGACCGTCCCATCGAGTCATCGCTCGCGGTCCTCAAGGGTGTCCGCGCCGCGAGTCTCGAGTTGCTCGAAGCGTTGACGCCCGCCGAGTGGGAGCACCGCGGAACGCACACCGAGTCGGGCTCGTACTCGGTGGGGGACTGGCTCCGCATCTATTCCGCCCACTCGCACGACCACGCCGACCAGATCCGCGCTGCCCTGGCGTAGCCTCGCGAGGGCGTCGTTAGCCTCGGCGCCGCTGCGCTAACGGGGCGGGGCGCTGATCTTGTCGAGGCGCTGCAGCAGGCGGTGAGCCGCGAGCTCGATCGACTTGTGGCGCCACTCCGCGGCCCGATATTGGCAGGCGATCAGGCCCGTCCGATGCACTCGACGAAAGTCCCCGTAGACGAACGCGTACCTGGCCTTGGTCTCATCAGCCGCCCCGTCGGTGAGGCCGAGGTGCCATTCGGCGTACTCGTCCCACGAATGTGATGCGAGGAACGCGCTCTCGTCTTCGGAGCTGGGCTGCCGCTCCCCCCAGTCGCTGCTGAGCACGTATTGCCGAGCGTCGATGAGCTTCTTGGCGTGCACGACGGCCCGCCTGTTGAGCGTGTAGGAGGCCATAGGCGCAATTATGGCCTTTGATCCAGGGCTCCTGGCGTTTTGGTAACCGCTGGGCTGGTACCCTCGGACGATGGCACCGTAACCGGGTCGTAGGTCGACCGCGCTGATGGCGTACTGGATCAACACGATTTCTCGTGAGCACGTCCGCATCGGTATGGCGGGCGGGTTCACGCAGGCCAACCATGGGCGGCCGACGACGCTCCGACGGCTGCGCATGGGCGATCTCATCGCGTTCTATTCGCCGCGGACCTCGTACCCCGACGGTGATCGGCTCCAGGAGTTCACCGCGATTGCCCGGGTGATCGACGACGAGCCGCACCAGGCAGAGATGAGGCCCGACTTCCATCCCTGGCGCCGGCTCGTGGAACCCGTCCCGTCGACGGAAGCGCCGATCGCGCCACTGATTCCTGAGCTCGGCTTCATCCAGAACAAGCGTCAGTGGGGCTTCGTGTTCCGTCGAGGCATGTTCGAGATCGGCGAGGATGACTTCCGGCGGATCGCCCGCGCAATGGATGCGAAGGCCGACGATGGACAGCCCTGACCTCCGCGGCCGAACCGTCCGCCTCCGGCCCGTCACCACGGCCGACGCCGAGCCGCTGACCCGGATCCTCGCTGACCCGGCCGTCGCCCGGTGGTGGCCGAACTACGACCGCGTCCGCGTCGACGAGGAGATCGTGGCTGACGAACCGGACACCACCCACTGGGTGATCGAGCGCGGCGACACCGTTGTCGGCATGATCGAGGCATGGGAGGAGCCCGAGGCCGAGTACCGCCATGCCGGCATCGACCTCTTCATCGACCCGGACCTCCGTGGTCGGGGAATCGGGCCGGACGCCATCCGCGCCGTCGCAGGCTGGCTGGTGGACGAGCGCGGCCACCATCGAATGACGATCGATCCCGCTGCCGCGAACGAGGCCGCCATCCGGGCCTATCACAAGGTGGGGTTCCGTGACGTGGGTGTGCTCCGTCGGTACCAGCTCATGGCAGACGGCTCGTGGACCGACGGGCTGCTGATGGAGATGCTCGCTGATGAGCTCGTGCGCTAGGGCGTCGCTGTGCCGCTGACTACGAACGCGCTCGAGCGGCTGGTGCTGATCAGCCTATCACGGCGACCTTCCTACGCATGCCGCGCCCGCGTCATCGTCCGAGCGGCTCTCGATACGGCTCGCGCCAGTCCGGAGGGTCGAATGCCGGCGCGAACAGCATCGTGCTGTGCGCGATCTTTTCGCCTCGCAGCTCGTAGACCGCTGTCAACCACCAGGTCGAGCCGTCGGGATATCGCGCCTTGAATATCACAGTGGCGGTGTCGCCGCTGCCCTCGAGCTTCACCACGGTGAACATGGAGGTGACAGCCCATTGGCTTCCGCTCGCAGGCAGCCGCACGCTCGAGGTATCGACTGCGCCCTCCGCGAACCCGCCGGGATAGTTCCTGCGGAGGGCTACTGCATTTTGGAGCCCGCGGATCACCTCGCCGGACTGCGGATATTCTTCGACGAAATCGTCGGTGAACACTGTCCCGAGGGCATCCCAGGCTTGGCGATTGATGATATCCGCGACCCGCTCAAAGATCGCCCGATGGTCTGACGCCATCTACCCTCCTTCTGGCCGTTGCAGCTCAACCCACTGGGCCCGCCAGGCAGGGGGATCGAACGTCGGCGCCCAGAAAGACTGGGTCCGGTAGATCCGTCCGTCTCGAAGTTCCGCGATCACGACGATGAACCAGATTGATCCGTCGGGGTAGCGCGCCCGCTGCACGCCGGTGAGCACGTCGTCGCTGCCCTCGACGCGGAGGACGGTGAACAGGGGGGTCGAGATGAATCGGTCCTCGCCGCCGATCACACGATCTTGGCCGAGATCCTGGTACTCGCCGGGGTAATTGGCGATCATCGCCTGCAGGTTGGCTGCCCCGCGTGTCAGTTCTCCTGACTGCGGATAGAAGTCCTCGAAGTCGGGGTGCAACAGCTCCGCAAGCGTGGCGAGGTCGCGCCTGTTCAGCGCCGCCATGTAGCGCTCGAAGATCGCCCGAGACGCGTTCACCTCCATTGGTCAGGCTCTGCCCTGCGCCGTCAGCGCTCGCGCTTCGTCTGCGGAGAAGGCGCGCCGCTGGAGCGTTTCGAGCGCTGCTTCGTGCGCGGCGAGGATGCTCTCCAGCGCGCGGGCTCGAACCTCGGTCGGCAGCGGATCGGCGCCGGCAGACAGTTGCCGATAGCCGGCGTGCGCCATGTAAGCCGAGACCAGCGTCTTGAGCTCGGGTGCGGTCAGGAGCATGGCCAGCTCCGGCAGGAGGCGCTCAAATGAGGTCCGATCGAGTGGCGCGAAGGAGCCGAAGTCCCGGGCCACGGTCAATGCTACGCGGTTGACATCCAGCTCGAAGTACACGGCCCGTGCCGCCATCCGTGCCTGGCGCAGGAACTGGCGGCGCTGGATGTAGATCCCCACGAAGAGCCAGCCGATGACACCCACGAAGGCGCCGATGATCCCCGGGATGAGCGTCTCGAGGTGCATACGGCGCGAGTCTGGAGGCTGGCTAGGGGATGCGCAATCCCTCGAGCCTGCGAGCGGTCATTTGACCGCGGCAACGAACGCGCGCGTATAGGATCGCTCCATGAGAGTACTGATTGACGGCCGGCCTCCGGAGGCAACATGACCCAGCCGGCGACACCGCGACCCGGTCGCACCCTGCGGATCGTGCGCGCCGCCGCCCTCGCGGCGTATGTCGTCGCGGGTGCTGGCCTTGTGGGGCTCATCACGGTCGGCCTCTTCTTCTGGGTGGGCCAGCCGTGGGGCGTGCTCAGCGACGTTGTGCTACTGGTCATGACCCTGGCGCTCGCCCCGCTCATGCTCGCGTTCTACGAGCTCGGTGGCCGGACGCCCACCCCGCTTGCGCAGGCCGCCCAGGTGCTCGGCTGGACCGCGGTCCTTACTTGGTGCCTCGTCCAGGCGCTCGTGATCGCTGGCGTGGTGGTCTTCGACGAGAGCGTCAGCGCCACGGCAGCCTTTGCCATCGAATGCGCGGCGCTCGTTCTGATCGGTCTGTGGGTGGCTGGAGCCAACCTGCTGGCGGGGCCGTGGCTCAGATGGGTGCGTTGGCTGGGAGTCGGTGGCGGGATCGGCTTTGTGCTCTTTGCGATAGGTCTGCTCCGCGGAGGATTGGATCAGCCGCTCACCTACGTGGGCGGAATCGGCTACCTGATCATCTTTCCAGTCTGGGCCTTCCTCATGGCGCGCGAGCTCAGAGCCTCACCTGCTGGGCCTGCATCGGGCTGAGGCTCGCGCGAGTCCAGTCGGATCGCGGATGGGGCGTGGCTACACTTCGTGGGAGCGCGATTGGTACCGGCATCAGCGAGCGCTCTTCGGGCCCCCGCAGTAGACCGCAGTGGCCGGGCACAATCCTCGCGCCATGCGAGCCGATCAACTGAACGGCTTGACCACCATGTCGAAGACGAACGCAATGATGATGATCACGTCGAGCGCGAAGAGGCGGTCAGCGCGGCGATTAGCCAGCGCGGCGACGAGCTCTGGGGAGGGTGCGTCGTCGGGGCTTTGGGCGGCGAGCTCTGCCACGCGGGCGATATGGGGGGCGACGATGCGGGCGCCGATGACCGTCGCGACCACGAAGAGGGCGTAGGCGATCAGCAGCCACGGCGCGAAGAAGTTGAAACCTCCCGTCCAGACCGTTAGCAGGCCGAAGACCAGCCCGATGACGAAGAGAATGGGGATCGCCCTCCCGAGGCTGTGTCCGAGCGAGTAGCCAGCCCGGATCGCATGCACGTCACCCGAGCGGCCAATGCCGAGGAGCAAGAGTTCCGGTCCCAGTGCTGTCGCGACGGCTGCAAACATGAACCCAATGTGCAAGAACTTGAGGATGAGCATGTGATTCCCCTTTCTTGTTGGTCCGGGGTGTCCCCACCGAGCATCCGCGACGATAGGACGCCTGTCGATCCGGCGCCAGTCCCTGTTTGATCCTTGCTATCGTCGTCGTCGCATCCACGCGGGGTGAAGGAGATGTCCTACGAGGGCGATAGCGGCGAAGTGAGCGCCATCTATCGACCGATGGCCAGCGTGCCACCGCTGGTCGGCGCCGATGGCTCGATGATATTCGTGGCGCCCGGATCGGTGACGGACGGGCACTTCGGCCTCTTCCGGCGGGACATGAAGGCCCGCGCCGGAGGGCCCGACCCTCATTTCCATCGGACCTTCTCGGAGTCGTTCTACATCCTTGAGGGCACCGTCGCGCTGTACGGCGGCGAGGGGTGGCTGGAGGCGACGGAGGGCGACTTCCTCTATGTACCCCAGGGTGGCGTCCACGCCTTCAGCAACCGATCTGACGAGCCGGCGTCAATGCTGATCCTCTTCTCGCCCGGGATCCCGCGCGAGCGATTCTTCGAGGCTACGGCCGAGATCCGCCAGTCCGGTCGGAAGTTAACGGCCGAGGAATGGACGAAGCTGTATGCCGAGCACGACCAGTACATGGTCGATCCTGCGGACTGACGTTACCCAACTCGAACCTGGAGGAGCGCCGTGAGGATTGCCCGAACGCCTGACGCCGACCCCATGCCCATGGACCGCGATCACTTCAGCGGTCCGGCAAGCCGTCGTGAGCTCGGCCAGATCGACGCGCTCGATGGATCCGCGATCGTGGTGAGCTTCGACGCGGGAACGCGGAACAGCTGGCATCGGCACAGCGGCGGCCAGGTGCTCTACGTGCTCGAGGGCGCGGGGCAGGTCGGTACGCGCGCTGGTGAATCGGTCGAGATTCGGCCAGGTGACCTGGTCTACGCGCCGCCTGCCGAGGAGCACTGGCACGGCGCCGCCGAGGGGCAGCCGATGACGCACCTGGCGCTCTCGTTCGGCGAGACGGAGTGGCTTGAGCGGGTCACAGACGACCAGCGAGGGGAGAAGGGAGACCGTCATGGGCGCGATCACTGAGCACGAAGCACAGCAGATTGGCGAGGCGAATGCGTCGGGACGCACGCCGGTCGTGTTCGTCCATGGTCTCTGGTTGCTGCCGAGTAGCTGGGACCGCTGGCGAGATCGTCAAGATCGTCGGTCGAGGCCACGCGCTCACGATCGACGGCGGCTGGCGGGACGTCGCCGACACGGCCCTTGACTTCATCAAGAGGTTCGTCGAGCCCTAACCGCGCCGCCCTGCCCCGGGACGCTAGTCGACCGGCCGCTCCATCGCAGCGCCGGCGATGGCGGTGCCGTCCGGCATCCGGACCTCGACCCGCTCCGTCGCCACGAAGCCGAAGCGCTCGTAGAGCGGAAGGCCGGGGAGGGTCGCCACGAGGCCAAGCACCCGAAAGCCCTCGGCCTTCGCCGCAGCCTGACAGGCCTCCAGGATCCGGGTGCCCAGGCCGCGGCGGGTCCAATCGGCCCGGACGAACATGGCACGGATGCGAGCCGGCTCGGTGGCCGGATCGAGGGGGCGGGCGTCTCCCGCGGCCTCACCTGAGCCTGTGTACAGCTTGTCGCGGCGGCTCCAGCCGCCGCAGGCGACCAGCTCACCGTCGGCCTCGATGACGAAGTACGTTCCATCCTCGATGAGCGTGCGATCAACGCTCGCGACATAACGGACCGATGCGGCCGTCTGCTCTGCGTCGTAGAAGAGCGGGAACAGGTCGGCGGTCGACGCTTTCATCAGGGTGTCGATCGCATCGGCCTCGTCGAGGCGCGCGAGCCGCAGCTGCCGGGTCTCCATCAGCGTGCATCATGGATCAGCAGCAGCCGGTCTGGCTGTCGTTCGACACCGGGCGTGTCGGCTGATTGCTGGTCAGCGCTTCCCGACGGTCGATGCTGTCGGTATGGCAAGCATCGTGACGAAGCTCTACCAGGTGACCGACACATCTCCGCGCCAGGCAATGCCGGTCGTCGTCTACACCTTGACCGGCCTGGTCCTGCTCCTTGCGGCGCTTCTGCTGTCGGTCGCGACCACGCTCTTGAGCATCCCGGGCGCCCTGACATCGGATTCCGTCTGGTTGTCTGAGGACCGTCAGAACGTCGTCTCGGTCTCGTGCGGGCTCCAAAGGAAAGACCAGTCCGCGGGCGCGGCGACCGGAATAGCGGTGGTGCAGGTGGTCGACCCATTTATCCCCGCTAGACTCTGAAGAATGCTCGAGATGCTGGCGCTGTGAAGGCACGATCCGTCCAACCGGGGTTGCCGGACCTGACGGAGGCGTGGCAACGCGTGCATACAGTGATCGACCGGCTCACGCCTCAGACCGCGTTGATTCCGGGCTACTACTCCGAGGGCTGGACCGCAAAGGATGCGGTCGCTCATCTCGGCACGTGGATGGCGGAGGGCGCCGCGGTGCTGCGGCAGCTGGCGGCCGGGACGTATCGGGAAGGTGAGCTGGACGTCGATGCGGCGAACGCAGAATTCCTTGACGCAATGCGCGACATACCGCTGGAGACCGTCCATCTCCAGGCCGCTGCGGCGCACATCGAGCTCTTGCGGGCCTGGACGGAGCTACCCGAGGTCAGCCCCGCGTCCGAATTCTGGGTCCGTAAGGCCGGGCCAGAACACCTCGACGAGCACCTGCCCGAGCTCGAAGCCTGGGTCGAAGGACTGACGACCCTCTGAGTAAAGACTGCGACGCCTGAGTTTGCTGGCGGTGGCGAGTATCGGCCATCGGTTGGCCAAACATGTTGGCGCCAGCAACGAACGGCCAAGCTGAGGTGTCCTGACTGGCCGATGTATGCCAGCGCGGGCACGTTCGGCCATCGGTTGGCCGATAGATGCTGGCACCAGCAAGTGCCGTCAAGAGAAGCGACGGAGTCGCCTGGCCGATAGCGTCCGGGGCGGCGATTTGCGATGATGGCGATGCCAGCCCATGAGCCAGCTCGACACGAAGAAACGCGCCCATCTGCCCGACAGCGCCTTCGCGTACATTGATTCTCGCGGCCGCCGCCGGCTGCCCATCAACGATGAGGCGCATGTCCGGAACGCCCTGGCTCGCTTCAATCAGACACCGTTCGAGGACGACGCGGCCAGGGGTCGCGCACGGACAAAGCTGCTCAACGCGGCCAAGAAGTACGGGATTGTGCCGGTCGGCTTCATCACCGGGCAGCTGCGCTCGCAGAGCACGCAGGCGGCCGCCGGCCAGGCGGTCATCGACCTCGGCGGGATGGGCGCACCCGGCGAGCTGGAAGAGCGGCTGCGCGCGGCGCTCGGCGACCAGAGCCTGTCGCTCCTGCAGTGGTCCGATTCCGCGGCCGCCTACCTCGACGGAGCTGGCCACGCCGTAACTCTGCCCGCGGA
>JALYTG010000180.1 GCA_030854405.1 Chloroflexota bacterium
GGTTCCGTAGAGGTCGCCGTCCCAGTCGAGCAGATAGACCTCGACCAGGACGCGGCCATGCTCGTGGAAGGTCGGCCGCACACCGACGCTCACGAGGGCCGGATGTGCCGGGCCGAGCTGCCGATCCGGCACGGCGACCGTGCCGAGATAGATGCCGAGCGCCGGAAGCGCCGGCAGGTAGTCGAATTCGAGGTTCGCCGTCGGGAAGCCGAGCTCATGCCCGCGCCGATCGCCGCTGACGACCGTGCCCTCCAGGTACGCGGGATGTCCCAGCAGGCGATCAGCGGCCTCCACGGCTCCCTCCGCGATCGCACTGCGGATCCGCGACGAGGAGATGGGAGCGTCCTCGACCACGACCGGCTCGACGGCGATGACCGAGAAGCCGCGCTCCGCACCGAGCTGGCGCATCCGTTCGAGGGTTCCGGCCCGCCCCTTTCCGAAGGCACTCTCCGGCGTCATCGTCAGCGCCCGCAGCTCGATCGACGTCGTGAGCGCCTCGAGGAAGCCCTCCGGAGAGAGGGAGCGGAGCCCAGCGTCGAAACGAAGCGGAATGGCGTGATCAACGCCGAGGGCGGTGATGCCCTGAAGGTTGACCGGCAGGGGGGCGAGGCGAGGGACACGGATCCCCGGCCGCAGCAGCTCGTCGGGGTGGGGATCGAAGACGAGCGCGACCGACGACGCGGACCCGGCGGCTGCGCGCGTTGCCTCGAGCAGCACCGCGTGGCCTCGATGGACGCCGTCGAAGACGCCCAACGTCAGCGCCGCGGGACCGATCGGTGGCAGGTCAGCCAGCGACGTCACCGGCTCAGGACCTTGTCGGGTCGCAGGACGCCAGCCTCGAGAGTGCCGATCCCCAGCAGCTGGCCGCCGTCGTAGATCACGTGGCGTCCCTTCCTCATGCCACCCGACAGCGGCTGGGCGGCGCCGTGCAGGAAGCGGCGCACCTCATCTGGCCCGAGTGCGAGGCGCGGCAGCGGCAGAAGGCCCTCGATCGGCAGGACCGCCTCCGCCAGCCGGTCAGCATCGGCGAGCTCCTCGAGCCGCGCGGGCGTCAGCGCCGTCGCGACCCGCAGCCCCGCCGCCTCGGTGCGCCGCAGGGCGTGCAAGTGACCGCCGCAGTCGAGCCGCTCGCCGAGGTCGCGGGCGATCGAGCGGACATAGGTGCCTGCCCCGCAGCGCAGGTCGATCTCGGCGTCGAGCCAGCCTTCTCCGCGCACGGTCGCCAGGAGGTCGATCCGGTCAACCTGGACGAGCCGCGGGGCCAGCTCAATCGGCCTCCCCGCCCGCGCGGCGCGGTAGGCCGTCATGCCGTCCCGCTTGCGCGCCGAGAAGGCGGGTGGGACCTGCTCGAACGCACCGACGAACGTCCGCAGGGCCGCCGCGAGCCGATCCTCATCGGGCAGCGGGCCTGAGTCCGAGGTGATCGGGCCCTCGGCGTCGTCGGTGACCGACCGCTGGCCGAGCCTGATGACCGCAGAATATCGCTTTGTGCCGCCCGATAGCTCCTCGCTGAACCGCGTGGCTGCGCCGACCAGGATCGGCAGAACACCGGAGGCGAGCGGGTCGAGCGTGCCGGCGTGACCGATGCGCCGCATCCCGGTCAGACGCCGCACGAGACCGACCATGTCATGCGACGTCGGCCCAATCGGCTTGTCGAGGTTAACGACCCCGAGCATCGCCGACGAGGAGCTGACGCTCGCACTCGGCCAGGACGGCCGCGCGGGCGAGGTCGAGCGGCAAATCGACGGTGCAGCCCGCCGCGCGCGCGTGCCCGCCGCCGCCGAAGGCCGAGGTGATCGCCACCGCATCGGCGCTTTCGGTCGTACGCACGCTCACCTTGGTGCTGGCGGCATCGGCCTCCTTGAAGAGGAGCGTGATCTCGGCGGACCGGCTCGACGCAAGCAGGTCGATGAAGCCCTCCGACGCGCTCGCATCCGCGCCGGCCTGCTTGATCATCGCGAGCGTCATTGAGGCGTGAACGATGCGTCCCTCGTGCTGCTGGGCGATGGTGGCGAGCATCAGCCCCCAGAGGACCAGCGTGCTGTACGGCTTGTCGACGTAGACGGCACGGTTGATCGCCGAGAGCGGCGCGCCGGCAGCCACCAGGTCGGCCGACACGCGGAGGGTGCGGGGGGTCGCGTTCGGGTGGCCGAAGGTGTGGGTGTCGGTCACGATCCCCGCCATCAGCACCGTCGCCAGCTCTGCGTCGAGCTCGATCCCCAGCTCCGGCAGCAGGGTGGCGATCACCTCACAGGTGGCGGCGGCCTCTGCATCGATCAGCTGAAAGGCTCCGTAGCCGGGATTGCTGACGTGATGATCGATGTTGACGATCGTCGCCTTCGCCAGCCAATCCGCGCAGTCGGTCGCCACCGAGCCGATCCTCGCCAGATCACCGCTGTCGACGACCACGGCCAGGTCGGGTTCCAGCGCCGGCCTGCGCCGCACCTCCCCGACGCGCGGCAGGAAGGTGAGCAGAGGCGGTGGCGGGTCGCCGGAGACGACTTCGCCGGGCTTGCCCAGCCGCTCGGCGATGATCCGGATGGCGATCCCTGCCCCCAGGGTGTCGGCATCGGGATTCTCGTGGCAGATTGCGGTGATGCTCCGCGCTCCACGGATCGCGGCGACCACGTCGGCGGCGCTCACCCGCCGTCGGCCCCTTGGCGCTCATCGCCGGGATCCTGATGCTCGATCTCCCGCAGGAGGCGCAGCACTCGGTCGCCCGCCTCGATCGAATCGTCGCGCCGCAGGCTCAGCTGTGGGACGCTGCGCAGCGTCAGGCGCTCGGCCAGGCGGCGGCGCAGCCAGGGGGTCGCGACGCCGAGCGCCTTCATCGAGCGGTCACGCTCGTCTTCGGTGCCAAGAATGCTGACCCAGACCCGGGCGGAACCGAGGTCGCGCGCCGTCTCGACACGAGTGATCGTGACGAAGCCGACGCGAGGATCCTTCATCTCGCGCTGCAGCAGATCCATCAGCTCCTGCCGGATCTGGCTGTCGAGGCGATCAGTCCGCTGGCTCACCTTCAGACCTGCTGCTCGGCCGCCATCTGGTAGCACTCGACGACGTCGCCCTCGGCGATCTCGAGCGAGCCATCGAGCCCGATTCCACACTCGAATCCGGCGGCCACCTCGCGCACGTCATCCTTGAAGCGACGTAACGAAACGATGCGGGTGTCGGCCAGCAGCTGGCCCGCGCGCAACAGGCGCGCCTGCCCGTTGCGCATGATCCGCCCGTCGACGACATACGAGCCGGCAACCAGGCCCGCCTTGCCGGCCTTGATCACCATCCGCACCTCGGCGTGACCCTCGACCTGCTCAACCAGCTTCGGCGTCAGCATGCCCGTCAGCGCCTGACCGATGTCGTCGATCAGCTTGTAGATCACGTCGTACAGGCGCACGTCGACGCCGGTCGCTTCGACCGAGCGCTGTGCGCCCGGGTCGAGCTTTGTATTGAAGCCGATCACGACCGCGTCGGATGCGGTCGCCAGCAGGACGTCCGACTCGTTGATGTCCCCCGCGCCCTCGCGAATGATGTTCACCCGCACTTCGCTCGTATTCAGCCGCTCCAGCGAGTGGCGGATCGCGCCGAGCGAGCCCTGGACATCGGTCTTGAGGACGACGCGCAGCTCCTTGACCTCGCTGGCCTGGATCTGTGCACTGATATCCTCGAGCGTGAAGGCGCTCTTCGTCTCGCCGTTCGATGCGGCCCGTTCGGCGGCCTCTGCCGCGTCGCGCGCAGTCTTCTCGTCTGCCACCACGCGCAGGATGTCCCCCGCCTCCGGCAGGCCGGCGAGACCAATGATCTCGACCGCCGTAGCCGGCTCGGCGCTCTTCACGCGCTTACCGGCCGCATTCTGCAGCGCACGCACGCGTCCCGAGGTGCGGCCCACGGTGACGATATCGCCGACCCGCAGCGTTCCGGTCTGCACCAGCACTGTGGCCACGTTGCCCCGGCCCTTCTCGACCTTCGACTCGATGATGGTGCCGATCGACGGGCGCGTGGGATCCGCCTTGAGATCCTGCAGATCCGCGACGAGCAGGATCATCTCCATCAGGGTGTCCAGTCCGGTCTTCTGCTTGGCGCTGACCGGCACGGCGATCACATCGCCGCCGTACTCCTCGATCAGGACGTTGGTATCGGCCAGCTCCTGCTTCACCCGCTCCGGGTTGGCGTCGGCCTTGTCGATCTTGTTGATGGCAACGATCATCGGCACACGGGCGGCGCGCACGTGGTCGATCGCCTCTTTCGTCTGGGGCATCACGCCGTCGTCGGCCGCCACCACGATGATCGCGATATCGGTCACCTGGGCACCACGCGCGCGCATGGCGGTGAAGGCCTCGTGGCCGGGCGTGTCGAGGAAGACGATCCGCTTGTCGTTGTGGATCACCTCGCTGGCACCGATGTGCTGGGTGATGCCGCCCCGCTCACCGGCCGCCACCCGGGTATCGCGCATGGCATCGAGGAGACTCGTCTTGCCGTGGTCGACGTGGCCCATGATGGTGACGATCGGCGCCCGGGTCACGAGGTCCTCCGGACGCTCCTCGCCCCACAGGACCGGCTTCCCTTCGCCCTCGCCTGCGCCGGGGGCAACCAGTCCCTGCTCCCCCGCCTCGGCGGCCGCTGCCCGGTCCGCGGCACCCAGCTCCGCCGTCTCGAAGCCCAGCTCTCCGGCGACCAGCGCGGCGGTGTCGAAATCGATCGACTGGTTGATGGTGGCGAAGATCCCATTTCGGATCAGCTCACGGATGACCTCGGCGTGGCTTACCCCCAGCTGCTCTGCCAGATCCTTGACCGAGATCGAGCTGGGTAGCTCGATCGTGCCCGGCGGACGCACAGGGGGGCCGACCGGCTCCGTCAGGACGGCGGTCGACGGGCCGGTTCGCTTGCGCTGCGGGCGAGGCCCGCGGCGCGGTTGATATCTACGTGGCGGCATGATTCACCTCGGTCTCGAGCAGCCCCGGCTCAACCGCCGCACCAAGTGCTCGCTTCACGGCCTCGGCCAGGCGTCGCGGCTCCCGGCAGGCTGCTTCATCGCATATGTAGGTTCCGCGCCCGGCGGCCTTGCCGGTCGCGTCGGCCACGACCGACCCGTCGGCGCGTCGCACCAGCCGGGTCATCGATCGCTTGGGACGGACCTCGCGGCAGGCCGCGCAGGTCCGCATCGGTATGTGATCAGGTCGTCGCGTCGGCATCGGCC
>JALYTG010000181.1 GCA_030854405.1 Chloroflexota bacterium
AACCGGCACTACGCACACGTCGACTGCCCGGGCCACGCCGACTACATCAAGAACATGATCACCGGCGCTGCGCAGATGGACGGCGCCATCCTGGTCGTCTCCGCGGCAGACGGGCCGATGCCCCAGACGCGTGAGCACATCATCCTGGCCCGCCAGGTCGAGGTACCGGCCCTGGTCGTGTATCTCAACAAGGTCGATATGGTCGACGACGAGATGCTCATCGACCTGGTCGAGATGGAGGTCCGCGAGCTGCTCTCCAAGTACGAGTTCCCGGGCGACGATGTCCCGGTCATCCGCGGCTCGGCGCTCCAGGCCCTCGAGTCGACCAGCACCGACCCGAACGCCCCTGAGTACGAGTCGATCAAGAACCTGCTGGACGCGGTCGATAACTACATCCCGACGCCCGTGCGCGAGACGGAGAAGCCGTTCCTGATGCCGATCGAGGACGTGTTCGGGATCAAGGGTCGCGGCACGGTGGCCACCGGACGCGTCGAGCGCGGAATGGTCAAGACCGGCGAGACGGTCGAGCTGGTCGGGATTCATTCCAAGAGCCGCTCACTGGTGGTGACGGGCGTCGAGATGTTCCGCAAGACGCTTGACGAAGGCCAGGCCGGCGACAACGTCGGCCTGCTGCTGCGCGGCATCGAGCGCGAGGAGCTCGAGCGGGGCCAGGTGCTGGCAAAGCCGAACAGCGTCAAGCCGGGCACCCAGTTCAAGGCCGAGGTCTACGTGCTCTCCAAGGAGGAGGGCGGGCGGCACACGCCGTTCTATGCAGGTTATCGCCCGCAGTTCTACCTGCGCACGACCGATGTCACCGGGGCGATCAAGCTCCCGGCCGGCGTCGAGATGATCATGCCCGGCGACAACGTGAATATCGACGTCGAGCTGATCACGCCGATCGCCATCGAGCAGGGCCAGCACTTCGCAATTCGTGAGGGCGGCCATACGGTCGGAGCCGGTGTGATCACCGCGCTGACGGCCTGACGATGGCCAAGCAGCGCATCCGCATCCGGTTGAAGGCGTACGACCACAAGCTGCTCGACCAGTCGGCCGAGCAGATCGTGGAGACGGCGCAGCGGACGGGTGCCGACGTTGCGGGACCAGTTCCGCTCCCGACGCGGATCGAGAAGTACACCGTCATTCGCGGGCCCTTCGTCCACAAGGACGGACGGGAGCAGTTCGAGATCCGGACCCACAAGCGGCTGATCGACATCATCGACCCGTCGACCAAGACCGTGGATGCGCTGATGCGGCTGTCGCTTGCGGCCGGCGTGGATATCGAAATCAAGATGTGAGCGGCGCGGTGGCTTCGGCCCCGCACTCCCCACCGTGGAGATCACTCATCGGATTGGTCAGGAAGGAAGCAGTCAGAAAGTGCCGGCAGGATTGATCGGGCGCAAGCTCGGCATGATGCGCATCTTCGCGGACGACGGCAGCGTCGTCCCGGTGAGCGTCATCGAGGCGACGCCGAACACCGTCACGCGCCTCCGCACGCCGGAGCGCGACGGCTATGCCGCGCTGCAGCTCGGCAGCGGCATCGCCAAGCGGCAGAACAAGCCGGTAGCCGGGCAGTTCAAGCACCTCGATCGCGAGCAGCAGCACCCCCGCCAGGTCCGCGAGGTTCGTCTGGAGGAGGCCGACGGCTACGAGGTCGGGCAGCAGCTCGACGTCAGCCTCTTCGAGGCTGGCGAGCTGGTCGACGTGATCGGCGTCAGCAAGGGCCATGGCTTCACCGGCGTGATCGCGCGCCACAACTTCAAGCGCGGGCCGAAGTCGCATGGTTCCGACCATCACCGCGCCCCCGGCTCGGTGGGAGCCGGCACCACCCCGGGCCGGGTCTTCCTCAACACGCGGATGGCCGGGCACATGGGCGACGAGCGAGTGACCGTCAAGAAGCTGAAGGTCGTGCGGGTCGATCCCGACCGCAACCTGATCCTGGTCCGCGGCGCCGTCCCCGGGGCGCGGAACGGTCTCCTACTCGTGCAGAAGGCGAAATGACGATGCCTCAGGCTGCAATCCTCTCGCCGAGCGGCAAGGAGACGGGCACGGTCGAGCTGGCTGAGACCCTGTTTGCCGCTCCGGTGAACCAGGCGATCATCCACCAGGCCGCGATGCGGCAGCTGGCGGGACGGCGGACCGGCACCTCCGACACGCTGACCCGCGGTCAGGTTGCCGGCGGCGGTCACAAGCCGTGGCGTCAGAAGGGGACCGGGCGTGCCCGGCAGGGGAGCACCAACTCGCCGCAATGGGCCGGCGGAGGCGTCGTCTTCGGCCCCCATCCACGCAGCTACGAACAGCGGATGCCGGCCAAGATGCGGCGTCTCGCCCTTCGCGGCGTCCTGAGCGCGAAGCAGGCAGAGGGTGCGCTGCGCGTGGTCGAGGGCTTTGGCCTCGGCGAGATCAAGACACGCTCGCTGCTCGGTCGACTCGACGCCTGGAAGGCTGGCGGCAAGGTCCTGCTCGTCCTTTCAGCGCGCGATCCGTCGATCGAGCTCTCATCTCGCAACGTTCGCGAGGTCCGCGTGATTCTGGCTGACAGCCTGAACGTGGTCGACCTCCTCGAGGCCGATACGATCGTCTTCACGCGCGGGGCGCTCGAGAAGGCCGAGGCGGTCTTCGCATGAGCACGATGAGCCTGCACGACATCCTGCTGCGCCCGGTCATCAGCGAGAAGTCGACGCTGCAGACCGAGCGCGGCAACTACACCTTCGCCGTCGCACGCGACGCCAACAAGTTTCAGATCAAGGCGGCGGTCGAGGCGCAGTTCAACGTGAGCGTGCTCGGCGTGCGGGTCGTCAGTGTTCGGCCGAAGCAGAAGCGGCGCGGTCGCCGCACGCTCGGGATGGTGCCCGGCTGGAAGAAGGCGATCGTGACGATCGGGGCAGGCCAGAAGATCGAACTGTTCGAGGCCGTGTAGCCGATGCCACTCCGCAACTATCGACCGACCAGCCCCGGCATGCGCCAGATGACCCGGTCGACCTTCGACGAGATCACCTCGGATCGGCCGCATAAGCCGCTCACGGAGCGGCAGGTGCGCAGCGCCGGGCGCAACAGTCAGGGCAAGCTCACCGTACGCCACCAGGGCGCGGGGCATAAGCGCCTGTACCGCGTGATCGACTGGAAGCGCGACAAGGCCGGAATTCCGGCGCGCATCGCGACGGTCGAGTACGACCCGAACCGCTCTGCCCGCATCGCGCTGGTTCACTACGCCGATGGCGAGAAGCGCTACATCCTGCTTCCGCATGGGCTCGGCGTGGGCGACGTCATCGCTTCGGGCCCAGACGTGGAGGCGCATGTCGGCAACGCCCTCCCGCTGGCCCGCATCCCGCTCGGCACGCAGGTCCACAATATCGAGCTGCGCACCGGCCGCGGTGGCCAGATCGTGCGCAGCGCCGGCAGCAGCGCGCAGCTGCTCGCCAAGGAGGGCGAGATGGCGACGATCCGCCTTCCATCGGGCGAGGTGCGCCGAGTCCGCGCCGAGAACATGGCCACCATCGGCCAGGTGAGCAACCTCGATCACGAGAACCAGAAGATCGGAAAGGCTGGCCGGAGCCGGCACATGGGCTGGCGCCCATCGGTCCGCGGCGTGGTGATGAACCCGAACGATCATCCCCACGGAGGCGGCGAGGGCAAGTCGCCGACCGGCATGCCACCCAAGACGCCATGGGGCAAGCCGGCGATGGGGCTTCGCACCCGGGCCAAGAAGAACCCGACCAACAAGATGATCGTCCGTCGTCGGTACGGGCGGGGTTAGGAGGCTTCGATGAGTCGTTCCGTCAAGAAGGGACCCTTCGTCGACGCGCGTCTGCTCGGCCGCATCGACGAGATGAACAAGCGCAATGAGCGCAAGGTGCTGAAGACCTGGTCACGCGCGTCGGTCATCTTCCCGCAGATGATCGGGCACACCATCGCCGTCCACGACGGGCGGCGCCACGTGCCGGTCTTCATCACCGAGAACATGGTCGGGCATCGGCTCGGCGAGTTCTCGCAGACCCGCACCTATCGTGGCCACGGCAAGGCCACGGAACGCTCATCGGCGCTGAAGTAGGAGAGCCGATGCGCGTCTCTGCAACCGCCAGATTCATCCGGATCAGCCCGCGGAAGGTGCGGCTGGTGACAGACCTCATCGCCGGCAAGCCGGTCGAGGAGGCGATCGCCATCCTGCGCTTCCTGCCGAACGCCGCCGCGCGCGACGTCGCCAAGGTCCTGAAGAGCGTGACCGCCAACGCGGAGAACAATTACAACCTGTCGGCAGACGAGCTCAAGGTCGTGAGCGCGGTGGCCAACGAGGGACCGACCCTGAAGCGGTCGCGGCCGCGTGCCCAGGGCCGGACCTTTGCCATTTTGAAGCGGAGCAGCCACATCACCATCGCCGTGGCTGACCGGGAGGAGGCCTGATGGGTCACAAGGTTCATCCCTACGGCTTCCGGCTCGGCATCATCAAGCCGTGGCTCGCGAAGTGGTATGCGGATCGGGACTATGCCACCCTGGTGCAGGAAGACATGAAGATCCGGCAGCTGGTCGACAAGCAGCTCTCGAACGCCAGCGTCAGCCAGGTCGAGATCGAGCGTGGCATCAACCACGTCACAGTCACTGTCCATTCGGCGAAGCCGGGGATCGTGATTGGCAAGGGCGGCGCGAACGTCGAGATGCTGCGTACGGCGGTCGGCAAGCTGACGAACAAGAAGGTGAAGCTCGAGATCAAGGAGATCCTGCAGCCGGAGCTCGACGGGATGCTGGTGGCGCAGAACGTCGCGGGCCAGCTCGAGCGCCGGATCGCGTTCCGTAAGGCGATCAAGCAGTCGATCCAGCGCACGATCAAGGCCGGCGCCAAAGGCGTCAAGATCCAGGTCTCCGGAAGGCTCGGAGGTTCCGAGATGAGCCGCACCGAGTGGGACAAGGAAGGCCGGATTCCGCTCGGGACGCTGCGCGCCGACATCAGCTACGGCGTCGTCCACGCGCGCACCACCTATGGGCGGATCGGTGTCAAAGCCTGGGTCTATCGCGGCGAGCAGCTCGGCGAGCGGCCGGGTTCCGCACGCACAGAGCCGCGCGAGGCACGTCGCCCGCGCACCCGGTCGCGCGTCGCGTCGAGTGGCCGCGCATCGGCCACAGCGGTCGCCGAGCGACCATCCGTCGAGGCTGAGCCCACCGAGACCGCACCGGCTGACGCC
>JALYTG010000182.1 GCA_030854405.1 Chloroflexota bacterium
CCGACGCCCTTCACTGGTCGAGGCCGCGCGGCGCGCGGACGCCGAGATGGGGCTGCGTGAACGCCTGGGCACGGCCCTCGAGCTGGTCACCGCGCCGGCCGGCAGCGAGCCGGAGCTGACGACCCGTCAGCTGACCGATGCGCGGGCGCGCCTGGGCGAAACCGAGCTGGACGGTGCCTTCCGCCCGCAGCTCGCCCGTCGGCCGACCACGGTGGGAGGCGTCGCGTTGGCGCTGCTGATTCTGCTCGCCGTCTGGCCGAATGCGCAGGACTCGGTGCTCCGAGACCGGGCTGCCGCGCGCGAGGCGAGCCGGCAGGTCGCCGAAAGGGTCGACAAGGTGGCAAAGGAGGCCGAGAAGAGCAATGTCGAGGCCAAGGACCCGCGCCGCGACAAGCTCACCGAGGAGCTGCGCCGTCTGGCTCGCCAGCTGCGTGAGCAGGGGGACAACCGCCAGGCGACTCTGGCCCGCATCGGCTCCGTGCAGGAGAAGCTCTCCCGTCTCGCCGATCCACAGGCCGCAGAGAAGGACGCCGCGCTCAGCAATCTCGCCCGCTCGACCTCGCGAGCCGCGAGCGCCGACCCGCAGGCCAACCCAGACGGCACGCCGGAGCAGGCTGCGACCGATCTCGACCAGCTCGCCAATAAGCTCGCCGACCAGGCCGCGAAGGAGCGGGCCGCATCCCTCCGAAAGGCTGCGCAGAGCGGCGCCGCCAGCCATCCGGAAATCGCCCAGCGTCTGGCGGAGGCGGCCGACGCCATGGAACGTGCGGCCCGGACCGGCAGCGAGACTGACCGCACTGCAGCCAAGGACGCGCTCCAGCGCGCAGCCGACGCGTTCCGCAAGGCACAGAACGAGCGTCAGCTCCAGCGCGAGGTGGCCGGCGCCCAGTCGGCGCTTCAGGACGGCTCCCGCCAGGTGGCACGTTCCGGGCAGCAGCAGCCCGGGTCCAGCGGACAGCCCGGATCCAGCGGGCAGCCCGGATCCAGCGGGCAGCCGGGCGGCAGCGGCCAACCCGCCGGATCGGGTCAACCCGGGGCGAGCGGCCCGTTGGGGGCGTCCGGGCAGCCGGGTGCGTCCGGGCAGCCCGGGGCGAGCGGCCAACCCGGTGCGTCCGGGCAGCCCGGGGCGAGCGGCCAACCCGGTGCGTCCGGGCAGCCCGGGGCGAGCGGTCGACCAGGCTCAGGCAACCAGCCGGGGTCCGGCAACCAGCCGGGCAGCCAGCCGGGATCGGGCAGCCAGCCGGGAACAGGTGGAGGATCGACAGCCCGCCGCATTCCGGGGGGCGGGCTTCGCACCGGCGGCTTCAACGGGCCAACGCAGGGCAACAAGGGATTCAACGTGACCGGGCTCGACGGCGTCTTTGCGCCGCTGAATAGGATCGGCAAGCCCGGCGACCCGAGCTTCATCGCGGGGCAGGGCGGCAAGGGCGGAAACGAGCAGACCGGCCAGGGGAGTGGCGTCGGGCTGCAGAACAATGCCGCCGTCCCGTATCGGTCCGTCTACAACCTCTTCCGCGATTTCGCCAACAACCAGCTGGATCGGCAGCAGGTGCCGATCACGCTGAAGGACCTCGTGCGCGACTACTTCTCGCGCCTGGAACCGACTACGGAGTAGATGCATGACCGAGACAGTGGCGCCCGTCGAGCGAATCGCACCGGAGCGTTTTTCAGAGCTGGCGGACACGATCGAGCGGGAGGTCGGCCGCTTCATCGTCGGGCAGCAGCAGCTCGTGCGACAGACGCTGATCAGCCTGCTCGCCGGTTCCCACGCGCTGCTGGAGGGGGTGCCGGGGCTCGGCAAGACGATGCTGGTGCGCACGATGGCGGAGGCGCTCGAGCTCGGCTTCTCCCGCATCCAGTTCACGCCCGATCTGATGCCGGCCGACATCGTGGGGACCAACATCATCGTCGAGGAGGGCGGCGAGCGCCGATTTCGCTTCCAGCCGGGACCGATCTTCTCCAACCTCGTCCTGGCCGACGAGATCAACCGCGCCACCCCCAAGACGCAGTCGGCGCTGCTGGAAGCGATGCAGGAGCATCGCGTCACCGTCGCCAAGCAACAATACGTCCTGAGCGAGCCGTTCTTCGTGCTCGCCACCCAGAACCCGCTCGAGATGGAGGGCACCTATCCCCTCCCTGAAGCGCAGCTGGACCGTTTCTTCTTCAAGATCGACGTCCCCTTTCCCTCGGAAGGGGACCTGATGGCGATCATGGAGCGCACCACAGGCACGGCTGTGATCAGTGTCGGCAAGGCTGCCTCCGGGGCAGACGTCATCGCCATGCAGCGACTGGCCCGCGAGGTCCCCATCGCGACGCATGTGATGGCCTATTCGATCCGTATCCTGCGCGGCACCCATCCCGAGACCGACGGCGCCCCCGAGCTGGTGCGCAAGTACGTGCGCTACGGGGGCTCTCCGCGCGGCGCGCAGGCGATCGTGCTCGGAGCAAAGATCCACGCGCTGCTGGAGGGTCGCTTCAACGTCGCCTTCAGCGACGTGCAGGCGGTCGCCGCGCCCGCGCTGCGCCATCGGGTGATCCTCAACTTCGAAGGCGAGGCCGAGGGAATCAGCACCGACAGCGTGGTGCGCGCCATCATCGCCGAGACGCCTACCGAAGCCCCCGAGTAGGACCGATGTCGATCGGTCCGGCGTTGGCATGACCGTCGTCGAGCGACCGCAGCTTTTCGACGAGGCGTTCCTGCGACGCCTCGAGCAGCTCGAGCTGGCGTCGCGGCGTCTGACCGCAGGGCGGATGAAGGGTGAGCGCCGGTCGATCCGGCGCGGCCAGAGCGTCGAGTTCGCCGACTACCGCAACTACACCCACGGCGACGACCTGCGCCAGCTCGATTGGAACGTGTACGCCCGGCTCGAAAAGCTCTTCGTCAAGCTCTTCGTCGAGGAAGAGGACGTCACGGTCCACGTTCTGGTCGACGCCAGCCGCAGCATGGACTTCGGCGAGCCCAACAAGCTCGATTTCGCCCGGCGAGCGGCTGCAGCTATCGCTTACCTGGGGCTCGCGCACCTCGATCGCGTGAGCGTGGCGTTTCTCGCCGAAGGCCACGCCAGCACCATGCGCCCGCTGCGCGGCAAGGGGCGCGTCTTCGAGGTCTTCCGCTTCCTGGCCGAGCCGCGTTCGGAGCGCCTCACCGGATTGGCGGCCGCGGCACGCGACTACGCCGGGCGGATGCGCGGCACCGGCCCGCTCATTCTGCTGAGCGACCTGATGGACCCTGGCTACCTCGACGCACTGCGCGATCTGGCCGGTACCCGCTGCCAGCTCTCGGTCCTACATGTCCTGGCGCCCGAGGAACTCGATCCCGAGGTGCCTCCCGACGCGCGCCTCGTCGATAACGAGACTGGTCAGGGGGTGGAGGTGACCGGCGACGACGATCTGGTTGGTCGCTATCGGGCCCGGCTCTTCGATTGGCAGGAGGAGATCAGCGCCTTCTGCGCGCGGCGTGGCGGCGCCTATGTCGCCGTGCCGTCGGACCTGGAGCTGACCGACCTCCTCTTCGACGTCCTGCGACGGCGGCGAGTGGTCCAATGATCGTCCCTCTCGCGCTGCTGGGCCTGGTCAGCCTGCCGATCATCGTCGCCTTCTACATGCTCCGCCTGCGGCGTCGCGACGTACCTGTCGGTTCGACATTCCTGTGGCAGCAGCTCGTGCGCGACGTGGAGGCCAACGCGCCCTGGCAGCGGTTGCGCTTCAGCTGGCTCCTTCTCGTGCAGCTGCTGATCGCCGCACTGCTCGTCTTCGCCGCAGCGCGCCCCTTCCTGACGGTGCAGTCCGAGCTTGCAGCGAACGTGGTGCTGATCGTCGACACCTCCGCCTCGATGGGCGCAGTCGACCCCGGGGGCGAGCGGATCTCCGCTGCGCGCGACACGGCGCGGAAAGTGATCGGCCAGCTGCCGGTCGGCGGCCGCGTGACGGTTGTGGCCGCAGACGAGAGCGCACACGTCCTGGTATCGGAGACGGACGATCGCGCCGCCGCCCTCGCCGCGATCGATGGGATCACCGCCACCCAGCTCCCCGGGGACCTGACCGACGCGTTCGCGCTCGCCTCCGCGCTGGCCGCCCGCGACGCGGATTCGTCGGTCGTGGTCGTCACCGACGCAACCGCCGATCGGCTGCCCACGGTCGGGATCGGCGCACCGATACGCGTGGAGCGGGTCGGCAATGGGAACGGGAACCAGGCGATCGCCGCCCTCTCGGTCCAGCGCCGGTCAGGCGGTGCACAGCTTGACCTCTTCGTGGCGGTCTCGAACGCCTCGTCGGCGAATGCCAGCCGCCGCCTGGAGATCTACGCCGACGGCGCTCTCGTCGATGCTCGTGACCTCAGCGTGCCGGCCGGGCAGCGCAGCGAGGCGCTGGTGAGCACGGTGCCGGCCGCAGCGCGCATCGTTGAGGCGCGCCTGGCGGGCGTCGACCAGCTGGCGGTCGATGATCGCGCCTTCGCGCTCGTGCCGGAGAGCGGGGCGATCCGCGCGCTCCTGGTGAGCGAGGGGAACTCCTACCTGGAGAGCGCGCTCGCCCTCCTGCCACGCCTCGAGCTCTATGCGATCGCTCCGAACGGTCTCACCGATGCGCTCGCCGCGGCCAACAAGGCCGGCGCTCCCTACGGCCTCGTGATCTTCGATCGATATGTCCCCGCCAATCCGCCCCGGGTGCCGACCCTCTACGTGGCGCCGGCGAAGGATGGCCCGTTCGGCACGGCCGGCAAGACGCTCGAGGGACCGCTTGTCGGGCGCACCGATCCCGAGGAACCGCTGCTGCGTTTCGTCGACCTGACCGCCCTGCACATCGGCCGCGCGCGCAGCTTCGTGCTGAGCGAACCGATGCGATCCGTGGTGGAGAGCACGGCCGGCACGCCACTGCTCGCCGCGGGCCGCGTCGATGGCCAGCCCGTGGCGCTCCTCACCTTCGCCCTGGGGGAGAGCGACCTGCCATTGCAGGTCGCCTTTCCGCTGCTCGTCAGCAATCTGACCGACTTCCTCCTGCCGGCCGTCGACGGCGTTCTGCCACCCTCGGTGCCGCTCGGCGTGCCGATCGACCTGGCGCTCGATCCCTCCCTCGTCTCCGCCACGGTCGTCGAGGACGGCGTGCAGACCGCGATTCCGCTCGCCGGCGGGCACGGCACGTTGCCCGCAGCGACCCGGGTCGGCATTCGAGAC
>JALYTG010000183.1:0-814 GCA_030854405.1 Chloroflexota bacterium
CATCGGTGAAACGGGTGATGCGCGGCGAGGCGCTGCATACCGTCTGCGAAGAGGCGCGCTGCCCGAATATGGGCGAGTGCTGGAGCCTGGGGACGGCCACCTTCATGGTGCTAGGCAACGTCTGCACCCGGAACTGCGGCTTCTGCGCCATCGACACGGGGCGGCCGCCGGTGACGGACTGGGACGAACCACGCCGCGTGGCGGAAGCAACGACTCAGATGGGCCTCAAGCATGTCGTCATCACGATGGTTGCCCGCGACGATCTCTCGGACGGCGGGGCCCGCATCGTGGCGGAAACGATCCGGCAGGTTCGCCTGGCGAACCCGGCAACGAGCGTCGAGGTGCTCATCAGCGATCTCAACGGACGCGAGCCGGATATTCGGACGGTGGTCGAGGCGCAACCGGAGATCCTGAACCATAACGTCGAAACCGTCCCCCGCCTGCAGCGCGCCGTGCGACGCCGCGCACGCTGGGATCGGTCCGTATCGGTCCTGACCAGCGGACGCGCGATCGCCGACGAGATCGGCCACCACGCGATGGTGACCAAGACCGGCATGATGCTCGGCCTGGGCGAGACCTGGGACGAGGTGGTGGCGGCCATGGCGGTCCTGCGGGCGGCGGAGATCGACGTGCTGACGGTCGGCCAGTATCTCCGCCCCTCTGCCAGGCATCTGCCGTTGATCAAGTACTACACGCCCGCCGAGTTCGTGGCGCTGCGCCGCATCGGCTTCGAGATGGGCTTCCAGCACGTCCAGTCGGGCCCACTGGTCCGATCCAGCTACCACGCCGCCGAGCAGGTCCCAGGACGCGAAGC
>JALYTG010000183.1:824-5166 GCA_030854405.1 Chloroflexota bacterium
CCGCGGCCGCTTCCTGATGCGCGACATCAGCGCGCCTCCTGCCGCCACCACGGCGGCGAGACGCCTGCGCCGCCCTGCCCCGGACGCCGCGTTCTGGCCCGCGAGCGACGAGCATCCGCTGCTCGCGGGGCACGGCGGCCTCCTCACCGTCGAGCGGCTCGGGACCGTCAGATACGAGCCGACCTGGCAGCTGCAGGACGAGCTTGCCGCTCAGCGCCGCGAGCGGCGGATCGGCGACCGGCTGCTGCTGCTCGAGCACTTCCCCGTCTACACGCTGGGGCGCGGCGGAGACCCGGCGAACCTGCTCGCAGGCCCGGCGAGGCTGCGGGAACTGGGCGCCGAGTTCGTGCGGATCGATCGTGGCGGCGACATCACATTCCATGGGCCCGGCCAGCTGGTCGCCTACCCGATTGTCGAGCTGCGCGACCCGCTCGACCTTCGGCGCTACGTTCGCACGCTCGAGGCGGCGGTCATCTCGACCGCGGCCGTGTTCGGCGTGCAGGCGGGACGACTCGAGGGCGCGACCGGCGTCTGGGTCGACGGTCGGCGAAAGCTGGCCGCGATCGGGGTGCGCGTGCGCCGCGGCGTGACGACCCACGGCCTGGCTCTGAACGCGAATACCGACCTGCGCTGGTTCGCCGAGATGGTCCCCTGCGGCATACGGGACAAGGAGGTCACCTCGCTCGTTCGCGAGCTCGGCACGCCCATCGAGATGGATGCGGTCGAGGAGCGCCTGGCCGAGGAGCTAGCGCGCAATTTCGGGCTTCGCGTTGGCGACGGCCCACCGGGCGTCATGGGCCCCGCCGGCGTACGCGAGCAGTGAGCGACGAGATCGTCGGCGGCCACACCGGCCAGGCAACCGCGGGCCACGCGGTGCGGATCGAGCTGGGCGCCTTCGGGCCATGGGAGACGAACGGATATCTCGCCTGGGACGGCCACTCGCCCGATGCCCTGGTGCTCGATCCCGGCATGGGTGCCGCGGACCCGCTCATGGAGCGGGTGCGCGCAAACGGCCTTCGCCTTCACCGGATCGCCAATTCGCATGGCCATATCGACCACATCTTCGACAACGCGCCCCTGATGCGGGCCTCCGACGCACCGCTGGCGATCCATCCCGACGACGAGTACCGGCTCTCAGGCGTGAACAGCTACGGGTTCGAGATCGAGCCGGTCGTGGCCAGCGAGCACCTGCGCGACGGCGAGCAGCTGCGGATCGGCGACCTCGTGTTCGATATCCTCCACACGCCGGGCCACACCGAAGGATCGGTCTGCCTCTACGAGGAACGCCTTGCCCTCCTGCTCTCGGGGGACATGCTTTTTCCGGGCGGCTGGGGGCGAACCGATCTGCCGGGCGGCAGCGAGGAACAGATGGCCGCCTCCATCGAGCGTCTGGCGCGGTCCATCCCGGGCGGGGTGCGGGTCCTGCCTGGCCACGGGCCGGAGACGACGATCGAGCGCGAGCTCCCCTGGATGCGCCGCGTCGCGCAGACCGGCCGGCTCGTCCTTCCCGGAGCCTAGCTCCCGAATACCATCCAGCGACCGAAGTGAAGGAGGGCCGATGTCGAAGCTGCGCATCACCTGGCTGGGGCATGGCGGCGTGCTGTATCGGTCTCCGCGAGACAAATGGGTGTGGGTCGACCGCTGGTCGGGCGCGCCGACGTTTGCCGATGCCTACCGCTCGCCCGAGCGGGTCGACGTGATCGCACCGACCCACGGTCACTTCGATCACGTGGGCGACGAGTGCGCCGACGTGGTGGAGCTGGCGAAAGTCGGCGGAACGGTGGTCTGCAGCCACGAGATGAGCATCTTCCTGGCCGCCAAAGGCGTCGAGGCGACCGGCATGAACAAGGGCGGTACGGTCGAGGCCGCGGGCATCAGGCTGACGATGGTGCACGCCGACCACACCGGTGGTGTCACGCTGCTCGGCGAGCCTCAGGTGACTCGCGACTTCGGCTGCTGGGGCTGGCTGATCGAGTTCGAGGATGGCACGCGCGTCTATCACTCAGGCGACACGGACCTCTTCGGGGACATGGCCTTCGTCAAGGACCGATGGAGTCCAACGATCGGCGTCTTCCCCATCGGCGACCATTACACGATGGACCCGTTTTCCGCGGCGCGTGCGGTCGAGCTGAGTGGCGTCCATACGGTGATTCCCGTCCATTACGGGACCTTTCCGGTCCTGGTCGGACGACCCGACCAGCTTGCGTCGCTGACCTCCGCCAAGGTAGTCGCCCTGAAGTCCGGCGAAACCTGGGAGGCGTAGCCGCCGGCGATGCCCTGCGTGCGCCACGCGCGGCTGGATCGACGCGCCGCTCGAAACCGCGGTCGCCTTCTTTGATGCTATTCGCTGGTAGCAAGTATCGCTGTAGATCGTGCTACGGTCGATGAGCACATTACCGTCGGCGCGGATCGGGTAGGCTCGGGTGCATGCCTGCCCCCATTCGCGGCAGAAGCCTTGTCGTCACCCCTCACCCTGCGGCGAGCCAGGCAGGGACCGACGCGCTGCGCGCCGGTGGGACGGCGGTCGACGCTGCCGTTGCCGCCAATGCGGTTCTGGCGGTCGTGTATGGCAACGCTTGCGGCCTGGGCGGCGACGCCTTCGCGCTGGTCTGGTCGCCGGCCGACGGACGGCTCTTCGGTTTCAACGGGAGCGGACGCTCCCCTGCCGGCCTGACCCTCGATCTGGTCCGCGAGCGTGGGCACCCCGAGATGCCGAGGCGCGGCCCGCTGCCGATCAACGTGCCTGGCGCGGTCGACGCCTGGGCGCACCTCGTCGGGCGCTTCGGCCGTCGCTCGCTGGCTGACGCGCTCCTCCCGGCGGCGCAGATCGCGGATGCCGGCTACGAGCTGACCGCCGTCACCGCGAGCGCGATCGAGAAGAGCGCCGGTTTGTTCGACGATGCCGCCCGCCACGTCTTCCTGGCGGCCGGCCGGCCGCCTCGCCCAGGCGATCGGCTGCGTCAGCCGTTGTTGGCTGCAACCCTGCGGCGCCTGGCCGCCGACGGACCGGATGCCTACTACCGCGGACCCATCGGCGCGGAGATCGCGCGGGCGGTGCAGGCGTGCGGCGGCGTGCTCAGCGCCGACGATCTCGCCGCTCACGCCGGGGAGTGGGTCGAGCCGATCAGCACGTCGTACGGCGACACCGAGGTGGCGACTATCCCGCCGAACTCCCAGGGGATCACGGCCCTCATTGCGCTCAACGTCCTGGCCGCCCTGGCCGATCGCGATTGGCCGGGGCTACCGGCCCAGGTACCACTATCGGCGGAAGCGGTCACGTCAGCCGAGCGGATGCACGCCCAGGTCGAGGCACTCAAGATTGCCTGGTCCGAGCGCGACCGCTACGTCTCCGATCCCGAACGTGGCCTCTGCCGCCCGGCCGATCTGCTCAGTGCCACGCACGCGGCCGAGCTGGCCGCGCGACTCGATCCGGTGCGCGCCGTCCGCTTTTCCCGACAGGCCACGGGCGGGGGGACCGTCTACCTCTGCGCCGCCGATGCCGACGGGATGATGGTGAGCCTGATCGAGTCGAACTACATGGGGTTCGGCTCGGGAGTGATGGGCGGCGAGACCGGCATCATGCTGCAGAACCGCGGCGCCTACTTCCACCTGGACCCAAACCACCCGAACCATCTGGCACCGTCGTCGCGCACGCTGCATACCCTCATGCCGGCGATGCTGCTGCGCGATGGGCGGCCGTGGGTAGCGCTGGGGGCCATGGGAGGCGACGGGCAGCCGCACACCGTGCTGCAGCTCGTGAACGCGCTCGTCGACGACGGCCTGGATCCTCAGCAGGCGGTCGATCGGCCGCGCTTCGTGCTCGAGGTCGAGGGCACGGGCGGCCCGCTGGGCCCGATCAGCATCGAGGCCGACGGCGTCGACGAGTCGCTGCGCCGCGGACTCGAGCAGCGCGGCCATGAGGTGCGAGTCACCGAGCCGCGTAATCCGCTGATGGGCTGGGCCCAAGTGCTCCGCCGCGAGTCTGACGGCGGCTACTCCGGCGGCGCGGATCCGCGAGCGGACTCGGTCGCCGACGGTCTCTGAGCGGGTCGTGACGGGTGAGGCGCTAATCGGTATCATCGGCCGATGCCCCCAGACGCTGAGCCCCTCGTCTTCGCGCGCGGCCTGACCAAGCGTTTCGGCGATTTCACCGCCGTCGACTCGGTCGATTTCGACGTTCTGCCGGGGCGCGCCTTCGGCTTCCTCGGCCCGAATGGCGCGGGCAAGACGAGCACGATGCGGATGATCGCCTGCTCCAGCCCGGTGACCAGCGGCGAGCTGCGGGTGATTGGAATGGATCCCCGCACCCAGTCCCGCCAGATCAAGGCACGGCTCGGAGACG
>JALYTG010000040.1 GCA_030854405.1 Chloroflexota bacterium
CCTCACCCCGGCGACCGACGATCCGGCGGTCGCCAGGCGCTGGTTCGAGGTGTTCGAGGGTGCAGGCCTCGACGGAGTGATCGCGAAGCGCGCCGACCTCCGCTATCTTCCCGGGAAACGCGAGATGTCGAAGATCAAGCACCTGCGCAGCGCCGACTGCGTCGTCGCTGGTTTCCGGTGGCACAAGAACGGGCCCGGCACCCTGGTCGGATCGCTGCTGCTCGGCCTCTTCAATGACGAGGGACAGCTGCAGCACGTGGGCGTGACCGCCTCGTTCACGGTCGAGAAGCGTCGCGAGCTGGCGGAGGTGCTGGAGCCGTATCGGTCTGATGCGCGCGAGGGGCATCCATGGGGGGAGTGGGCGAGCTGGCAGGCCGAGGCGGAGGACTCCGGGCGTCGCCGCCTGCCGGGAGCCACCTCACGCTGGAACCGTGGCAAGGACCTCTCGTGGGTGGCGCTGCGCCCCGAGCTCGTGTGTGAGGTCGCGTACGACCACCTGCAGGGCGATCGGTTCCGGCATGGGACCACCTTCATGCGCTGGCGCCCGGACCGATCCCCTTCCGACTGCCGATACGATCAGCTCGACGAGACGCCGCCGGCTCTGCTCGCCGACCTCTTGACGCCCGGAGCCTCGCTACACTGACCACCCCGCGCATTTCGCCCGCAGGAGGCCGACGTGTCCGTCGCCATCGACCCGAACACCGCCGTCAACCAGCTCGCCGACCGCTTCTGGGAGGGCGTGCTCGAGCGCGACCCGCTCTACGCCACAGTCCTCGGTGACGAGCGCTTCAACGGCCGCTGGCCGGACCTGGGGCCCGAGGGACGCGCGGCGGATGAGTCGGCACTGCGAGAGATGCTGAGCGATGCCCAGGCGATCCCGGCCGAGGGGCTCGAGCCGGAGCAGCTGATCACGCGCGACATGCTGATCATCGTGGGTGAAATCCATCTCGAGGCCTACGCCCAGAAGCAATACCAGCTCTCGCTTGACCACATGTCCGGGCCGCAGATCTGGGCGGCGCAGGCAGCGCAGTATCAGCCGGCCGACACTCCCGAGCGGCTCGACAAGCTGCTGACCCGATACCGGACCTATCCAGGCCTGATCGAGCAGCACATCGGTGCCCTGGACGAGGGCGTCCGAGAAGGCCGGACGGCTGCCGAGGCGCCTGTGCGACGCGCCATCGAGCAGGTCGAGCGGCTCCTCGGCATGCCGGTCGAGCAGGCCCCGGCGGTCACGCTGGCCCAGGTCGACGATGACGGTCGCGCCCGCGTGATCGAGGCCGCTGAGCGATACATCTATCCGGCGCTGCGGCGCTTCGGTGAGTACCTCTCGGCCGACTACCAGCCGCACGCCCGTCAGCAGCCGGGAATCAGCGCCACGCGAGGCGGCGAGGAGGCCTACCGGCTGGCGATCCGGATGCACACGACCGTCTCGCCCTCCCCGGACGAGGTGCACGCCTTCGGCCTCTCCGACCTCGACGCGATCGACATCGAGAAGGACGAGATTGCCCGTCGGCTGGGGCATGCCGACCGGTTCGCGCTCGTTGCCGCGCTCGCCGAGGACCCGACCAACCGCACCGACGACCCGCAGCGGCTCGTTGCCTTGGCGACCGAGCAGACGGAGCGCGCCTTCGCTGCCGCTCCGCGGTACTTCGGGCGCCTGGCGAGCGCGAACTGCGTCGTCAAAGCAGTCGAGCCATATCGCGAGCAGGAGGCGCCGGCGGCCTTCTACATGCCGCCCACAGTGGACGGCTCGCGCCAGGGGCAGTACTACATCAATACCTATCAGCCGCACGAGCGGCAGCTGCACAACCTGGCCTCGATCACCTTCCACGAGGCCACTCCCGGGCACCATTTCCAGATCGCGATCGAGATGGAGCTGCAGGGCCTACCGGCCTTCCGGACCCTGGGCTCGCGCATGGCCGGGGTGGCCTACGTCGAAGGCTGGGGCCTCTACTGCGAGCGACTGGCCGACGAGATGGGCCTCTACGCGTCCGAACCCGAGCGACTGGGGATGCTGAACGCGCAGTCGATCCGCGCAGCGCGCCTGGTCGTCGACTCAGGCCTGCACGCGATGGGATGGTCGCGCGAGCAGGCGATCGCCTTCATGGCGGAGCGCGGCTCGCTGCCGCCGGTCGATGCGGCGATCGAGGTCGACCGCTATACGATCTGGCCGGGCCAGGCGCTCGCGTACAAGATCGGGCAGCGCGAGATCGAGCGCGCGCGAGCCGAGGTCTCGGAGCGCATGGGCGAGCGCTTCGAGCTGCGCGCCTTCCATGACGAGGTGCTGGGCCACAGCTCGCTGCCGCTCGCAACGCTGCGCCGCGAGATTCCAGGCTGGGTCGAGGCCGCGGTCGCGCGAACCTAGGGGTGCGTCGACCGGAGCCGGTTACGCTCGAAGGGCGCCACGTCCGCCTGGAGCCGCTGGGAGAGCAGCATCGCGCCGACCTCGTCGCGGCGGCCACCGAGGATCCGGACGCCCTTCGCTTCATGATGACCAACATCGCGGCCCACGGCTGGGAGGCGTGGATCGGCGAGGCGCTCCAGGGCGTGGCTGCAGGGACCTATGTCGCCTGGGCGACCATCGACCTGGCCAGCGGCCGCGCGGTTGGGTCGACCCGCTTCGGCGACATCGAGCCCGATCACGGACGCGTCGAGATCGGCTGGACCTGGATCGCCCCCTCCCACCAGCGGACGGCGATCAACACCGAGGCGAAGCTGCTCCAGCTGCGCTACGCGTTTGACGAGCTCGGAGCAACCCGGGTCGCCCTGAAGACCGATGGGCGCAACCTGCGCTCCCAGGCCGCCATCGAGCGTCTCGGCGCGATCCACGAGGGCGTCCTTCGCCGCCACACCCGGATGCCGGACGGCTTCCTTCGTGACACCGTCTACTACTCGATCCTCGCCGACGAGTGGCCCGAGGTTCGCGCCCGCCTTGAGAAGCGCCTGAGCCGCGCCCAGGCGTAGTCGGCGGAGCGACGCTCGACCGCGGCCAGTCGTCGCCTACCACCCATTCAGCGCCAGATTGCTGTGGCCCGGTCGGCCGGGACCCGACTCACCCGGGCGGTGGTGAAGGGCCTTGATCGCGGCACGAGCGAGGACCTCGCTCATCAATCCGATTGCCCTCTCGTCGATCTCGAATTCGGGGTGATGGTGGGGAACGGCGTCAGGGCCGCCCGCGCCCACTCCGAAGAAGGCACCCGGCGCCAAGTCCAGCAGGTGGGCCACGTCGTCGGTGGCCGTGATCGCGCCTGTATCGACCGCGGCCGCTCGTCCGGTCTCGGTCACCGCTTCGTCCACGAGCGCCGCGTATTCGGGGACGTTGCGCGTAACCGGGGCACCGCCCAGGACCTCGAACTCGATCCGGACCCGGAGCGCTTCGCCAACGCCCCGGGCGATTGCCTCGATCCGCGCAAGTCCGCGCTGCCGCTCGAGCGGGGAGAACCACCTGATCGTCCCCCGAAGTGTGACCATGTCGACCGCCACGTTGGCGGCTGAGCCGCCCTGGATTGCATTGATGCTCACGACCAGCGGCTCGCCGGGTCGGGTTTCGCGGGCGACAACCGATTGCAGCGCGCTAACAACCTGGGCGGCCGCGTAGACCGGGTCGATGGAGGACTGCGGCGTCCCGCCGTGGCCGGCCTTGCCGACAATCCTGAGCTCGAACAGATCGCCACCGGCTAGAAACGCGCCGTCCACCAAAGATATTGTTCCAAACGTGACCGGCGAGAGCAGATGAGCACCGAGCACGGCATCGACGCCGTCCATCACACCGTCGCTGATCATCTGCCGGGCGCCGGTAAGGAGCTCCTCGCCGGGCTGGAAGCAGAAGCGGATCGAGCCTGGCAGCTCCCGCATGTCGGTGAGCACGGTCGCGGTACCGATCAGGGCACTCACGTGTGCATCGTGACCACAGGCATGCATGACGCCTGGCGTCGTCGAGGCATACTCAAGCCCAGTCCGCTCCGTGACGGGGATTGCGTCCATATCCGCGCGGACAAGCACTCGCGGGCCGGGCTCGGACCCCTCGAGGTCTGCGACCACGCCCGTTCCGCCGACGCCGGATCGCACCACGAGGCCAAGCGCCTCCAGCCGTTCGCGAACGATGGATGCGGTCCGCCGCTCCGCGAAAGCGAGCTCGGGATGCCGATGCAGGTCGCGCCGGAGCCGGACGAGGTCCGGCTCCAGGCGTTCCAGGGTATGAGGCCGAACGCTAAGGGTCATCGCTGCACACCGGCAAGACGGCTAGTCGCCGCGCTCTACGCCGGTACGCCACCGGGCTGCGGAAGCAGTCCGAGCTGCTGGAACTGCCCGAACACATCGACCACGTCCCAGTGCTCCGCCAGCTTCCCGTTCTCGACGCGCCAGATCTCGATGCCCGAGATCCTGAAGCTCCTGCCCGTTGGCGGCATGCCCAAGATGGCGCCGACGTGCGTGCCCGACTGCGTCCAGCGAAGGACGACCTTATCGCCCTCGGAGATGACGTCGTCGATCGTGAAGTGGAAATCGAACGCGTTGAAGAGCATCGTGTAGCGGTCCCTGATCCCGTCGATGCCGGTCCCTTGACCGGGCAACGGGTTGTGCTCCACGTAATCGGACGCCGCGAGTTCGTCCAGTAGGTCGAGGTTTCGGCCGTTCAGGACATCTTCGAAGATGCGGCGCGCGAGCGCCTTGTTCGTCTCAGTAGACATTGGATTGCCTCCTATGCTCTGGCTGCCATGCGGATCGGTCACGCGACTTCGCCCGGAGTGCGGACGGTCGCGCCAGGAGCCCGGTACTGGACGCCGGCGGATTGGTTCAGAGCTTCCATCGCCTCGTCAGTGCTCAGGAGCACCGCCGTCTCGAGCTTGGACATCACACCCGTCGCAGCGACCGCCACCAGAGCGCTTGCCAGCGAGACCCTGCTCGGTGCCTCCCATAGCGTGACGCCGTCGAATTCGCCGAGCGCATACCAGAAGCCGTGGAGCTTCCCGCCGACTGCCTCCATCGATTCCCGAGCGGCCTCGCTTCGGTCCTCGGGTTGCTCGCGAAGTCGAGCCCATGTCTCGGGGGTATAACTGAATCGCGTCAAGAACATCGGCATTGGAACATCTCCTGTTTCCTATCGTTCGAGTTGTTGCATTGAAACCAGCCTGGCTGAAATTGGCGCCGTGGTCCATGCAGGATTCACCGAGTTGGTCACCGAGTTTCGGAAGGATGTGACCATCGCGATGGCGCGCGATGCGGGCCAGCAGTTCGGTGACCTGCTGAGGCGATCTCGGACTGAGTCTGGGCTCACCCAGGAGGCGCTGGCCGAGCGGGCGGCTATCAGCGCCAGGACGGTCAGCGACATCGAGCGCGGGCTCCGGAGCGCCGTCTACCGGGACACGGCCAAGCGCCTGGCGGATGCCCTAGCTCTCGAAGGCCCCCATCGCGAGGTGTTCGAGCGGGCCGCTCGGCGCGGCGCGGCCCGGGCACCAGGGAAGCCGACTGAGATCAGCGCGGTCCGGTCGGGCCTGCCGTTGCCGCTGACGAAGCTGCTCGGGCGTGTCGATGACCTCAGGGCGATCGTGGCGGCGCTCGGTTCGCGCGAAATCCGGGTCCTGACCATCGTGGGGCCGGGCGGCATCGGGAAGACTCGCCTCGCGATCGAGGCCGCCAATCAGGCATGGGCCGACTTCGCCGACGGAGCGTTCTTCGTGTCACTCGCGGTTACGCGCGATCCGGGGCTCGTGCCCTCTCTGATCGCGCGTGAGCTGCGGCTAACCGCAGTCAGAAAGCCAATGCCCGAGGCGCTTCGAGACTACCTCCGCGAGCGGGAGGTGCTGTTGGTGCTCGATACGTTCGAGCATCTTCTGACCGCGGCAGCGTTCGTTGCCGAGCTGGCGGTCGCCTGTCCTCGCCTGACCTTCCTCGTCACCAGCCGAGCGCCGCTCCGAGTTCGGGGCGAACACGAGGTCCAATTGGCGCCGCTCGCGGTCCCAGACCGGAGCGAACGCGTCCCGGACCTCGACGCATACCCGGCCACGGCCTTGTTCCTCGAGCGCGCCCACGCCGTCAAACCCGATCTGGTGCTCGGCGAGAAGCAACGCGCCGCCATCGCGCAGATCTGTCGCCGCCTCGACGGACTCCCGCTCGCGCTCGAGCTCGCGGCTGTGCGTCTCCGGCACCTGCCGCTGGCGACCCTCCAGGAGCAGCTCGACCACCGTCTCAACGTCCTCGTGGGCGGTCCGCGGGACCTGCCCGCTCGGCATCAGGCGATGCGCGAAACGATCGGCTGGAGCTACGACCTGCTCCAACCGGCCGAGCAGCAGCGGTTTCGACAGCTGTCCGTGTTTGCCGGGGGATGGACGCTCACCGCGGCCGAGTCAATCGCGGCTGATGGCGGGGACGGCGGGCTTCTGCCCGATCTGAGCGTGCTCATTGATAACAACCTGGTTACGGTGGACGAGAAAGCCGATGACGAGCCGCGGTGGGGCATGCTCGACGTCATTCGGGAGTTTGCGGGTGAGCAGGCGAAGGCGAACGGCGAGGCGACCGAGCTCGCGCGGCGGCACGCGATAGTCTTTGCAGAGCTTGCCGAAGCAGCCGAGCCGGAGCTTGGTCGGTCGAAGCAGGAGTCGTGGTATCGCAGGCTCCAGGCCGAGCAGGACAACCTGCGAGCGGCGATTGCGTGGTCGCTCGAGGACGAGGAACCCACCCTCGCTCAGCGCATCGCGGGCGCGTTGTGGTTGTTCTGGCGCCGCCACGGCGATTACACGGAAGCCCGGCTATGGCTGGACCGCGCGCTGGCTGCCGACGAGGGGAGCGCCCCCGCTTCGGCCAGCGGCCCCAGTTCGGGCGACCGTTCTGTACCCGCCGGCGATTCTCCTTTTCGCCGGAAGGTGCTCTGGGGGGATGCCTGGATCAGCTACTACCAGGGCGACTACGCGCATGCCGGCCGGCTCGGGGACGAGTTGCTCCAGCTGGCGGAGTCGGACGACGACCAGGTAGGCATACGCAATGGGCTGACGGTGCGGGGCATCGTCGCTATGGCCGAGCAACGGTTCAGCGATGCGCTGGCGCCACTCGAAGAAGCCGTCCGGATCTGTCGTGAGGTCTGTTCTCCCTGGTTGTTGGCGACCTCGCTCCTGGTTCTCGGACAAGCCACCTTGCACGGCCTCGATCTGACTCGATCCCGGAGGCTGTTGGAGGAGGCGTTGCGGGGCTACCGTGATCTCGGAGACAAGCTGTTCGTGGCCCGGACGACCGGATACCTCGGTTACGTCGCCCTCCTGCGCGGCGATCTACCTGCTGCCGGGCGTCTATTCCGGGCCAGCCTGCGCAGGTTCCAGGAGCGCGGCGAGCGATTCGGCATCGCCGAGGAGCTGCAGGCCATCTCGGTGCTGAGCGCGGCCCAGGGGCGGGACGGGCGGGCCGGGGAGCTCGCCGGAGCCGCACACGCCGTGTGGGCCTCCATGTCGGCGCAGCCCATGGCGTCCGACCGGGCCATCGGGAGTCGGTACCTGGATCCCGCGCGCCGCCGGATTGGCGCATCGATCTGGCGATCGGCCTGGCAGCGTGGGCAGGCGATGGACCTGGGTCAGGCGGTCACGCATGCGCTCAGGAACGTCACCATGGACTGTAGTCGGGATCCGGCGGTTCCGCGGCGGGGCGGTCAGCCTCAGGGACGTGGCGCAGGTTGACCCGGACCCGCCACCACATGGTGAAGCGACCGCGCATTGCGTCGACCAGCACGTCATCGACGGCGAGGTGACCCGCTGCCTCGGGATGACGCGACCGCCAGCGCTCGAGCCCGGCCATCGCCTCCTCCTTCGCGGCCGCCTGGGCGACGACCAGCAGCGGGTGCGAGGATCGCCGCCGGCCGGTGGGGCTGACCGTTCCGTCGGCGTTGCGGTGGGATGCTTGCGGCAGCGGCGGCGCGACCGAGCCGAGGCGGCCGCGCGGGGCCTGGGGATCGGTTGGTGGTCGTTGGTCGGTCCGACGTTTGGATGGCTGGACGCGCGGTGGCTCACCCTCCTGTTTGGCGTAGTGCGGCGGCCACGGCGCGTCGCCGAGGCCGTCCGCCTCCTGGCGCTCCGAGAGCTCGAGCAGCGGCTCGAGGCTGAGCGAGGCGTCGTCGATTCCAGCTCCCACGTCGCCCAATCGAGCGAATCGCGCCGGCATCGATGCGACCGTGAAATCGGCGAGCTCCGCGTCGGGGACCTCGGACCAGAGGAGAGGCGCGGAGACGCGTGCGTCCGGCACGGGCCGGACCGAATAGGCAGACGCCACGGTGCGGTCCTTGGCGTTCTGGTTGTAATCGATGAAGACGCCGTGCCGCTCCTCCTTCCACCATTTCGAGGTCGCGATGGTGGGCGCCCTGCGCTCGACCTCGCGTGCGAGCGCCAGTGCGGCGCGCCGGACCTCGGAAAAGCCCCAGCGCGGCTCGATGCGAGCATAGACGTGAATCCCCCGTGAGCCCGACGTCTTCGGCCAGCCGGTGATGCCGTGATCCGCGAGCACCTCCTGGACGACGAGCGCGACTGATCGCACGTCCGACCATGGCACACCGGGGCCGGGATCGAGGTCGACGCGCAGCTCATCCGGGTGCTCGAGGTCGCTCGCTCGGACCGGATGCGGGTTCAGGTCGATGCAGCCGAGGTTGACGACCCAGGTCAGCGCCGCCGCGTTCGAGACGACCACCTCGTCCGCCGTGCGACCCGAGGGAAACGCAAGCTCGACCGTGGTCACGAACGCGGGCAGCGATGCGGGGGCGCGCTTCTGGAAGAAGAAGTCGCCGCCGGCCCCGTTCGGAAAGCGCTTGAGGGCCATTGGGCGATCACGCACGCCGCGCAGGGCCCCTTCGGCAACTGCCAGGTAGTAGTGGACCAGGTCCAGCTTGGTGACCTCGCTCTCCGGAAAGAAGAGCTTGGCAGGGTTGCTGACGGTCACCTGCTGCCCGTCGATCTCGAGCGTGACCCCGGCGCGTGCCATGGAGACAGGGTAGGGTAGTCGGCCAAGCGGGCTTGCCCCTTGCTTTCGGAGGCCGGCAGACGATGGTTGACCGCGTTGAGGTTTGGATTGCCCGGCTCGACAGCTGGAGCGCGCGGCACCGCAGCACCAGGATCGCCCGCCGCGCTGTGGAAGGCTTCATGCGCCACGAGGCGCTCCAGTACGCCGGCAGCATGGCCTATTTCGGCGTCCTCTCGATCTTCCAGCTCCTTGTCCTGGGGGTCGTGGTCTTCAGCCTCTTCCTTGGCGACGAGCGGGCCCGCGCGTTCGTGCTGGAGCAGGTGCAGGCTGGGTCACCGCTCGACCCTGCCACCATCAACGGTGTCATCGACGCGGTCATCCAGTCCCGAGGCGGCATCACCATCATCAGCGGCGGCTTCCTGCTCTGGAGCGCACTCGGCGTCTTTTCGTCGCTGTCGAGCGGAATCGAGCGAGCCTTCGAGTCGAAAAAGGCGCGACCCTTCCTGCGGGACAAGCTGATCGGGCTCTTCCTGATGGCCATTACCGGCGTGCTGGCCGTGGCGTCGCTGCTGATCGGGATCGCCACGGGAATCGTGCAGACGGCTGCTGCCGACGTGCTGGCCCGTGTGCCGGGCGGCGGCGCCGCACTGGCGGCCATCGGCCTGGTGGTCCCCGCGATCCTCATCTTCGTTGCCTTCGTCGCGATCTACCGGATCGTCCCGAATCGGCACGTGAGCCTCCGTGAGGTGTGGCCCGGCGCGCTGGTGGCGGCGCTGCTGTGGACCGTCCTGCGCGTCGGCTTCACCTACTACGCAACGCAGGTTGCGCATTACGACTCGGCCTTCGGGCCGATCTCGACCGGCGTGACCCTGCTCGTCTTCCTCTATTTCGCCAGCGTGATCGTCCTGCTCGGTGCCGAGGTCTCGCGCGCGAGTGTGGCGGATGACGAGCCGGTGCCCGTTCGATTGCTGGAGACCTCACTCTTGGTGGTGGAGCCGGCTGCCGGCGACAACGCGCCGGCCCGCGCTCCTGGCTGGGTTCTGGTGCTCGCCGCAGCGCTGGCGGGCGTATTGGCGGGACGTCTCAGCAAGCGCGACCGGGAGTGAGGGCCGGACCCTCGGTTGACTGCCAGGTACTCCGGTGTAGTACATTCGGGTCCGTTTTGCTGCCCTCAAGGAGGGAATAGGGTTCCCCGGAACATCCTTACCGGGAACCCGTGGACATTGTTGACCGGACGGATCAGCGCCGCATGAGGCGACGATCTCATCTGGCCGTCACGCTGGTAGCCCTGCTGACGGTCGGAGCGAGTATCGTCACAACGACCCCCCGTGGCTCGGCCCTTGCCGCGGATCCGCAGCACCAGCTCGCCGCGACACAGGCGCAGCTGGCCGACGCCCAGGCCGCGCGCGAGTCACTGCAGGCCACGCTTGACCAGCAGCGCGGCCGCCTCGCCGAGCTCCGGACACAGGCGAGCAACCTCGCATCCGCGCTCGACGTCGCGCGTGCGGAACTGGCCGATGTCACCGCCCAGTACGACCAGGTGTACGGCCTGCTTGTGCAGGTGCGTGGCCAGGTCGCCGAGATCAGAGCCCGGCTTGCGCAGCTGAACGCGCAGATCGCCGGGCTCGACGCTCAGCTCAACCAGGTCGCGGCGGAGATCAAGCAACGAACGCTGGAGCTGCACGCGCGCGAGGCGCTGCTCCAGGAACACCTGCGCTGGGCGTACGCGGAGAGCCAGACGTCGCTCCTCGAGGTCCTCCTCTCCTCGAGCTCGCTCGATGACGTCACCACCCAGGTGAGCTATCTACTCACCGTCTCCGAGCAGGATGGCGCGCTGGCGGAGGAGATCCGCATCATTCGGGCTGAGCTCGACACTCGCAAGCAGACGCTTCAGGAGGGCCGGCGTGTGCTCGACCAGGCCCGCGCCCAGGCGGCCGCCCAGGAGGCTTCGCTTCGTCTGCGTGAGGGCGAGCTGGCGCAGATGGAGGCGCAGCTCGCGAGCCTGAAGGCCGCTGCGGACCAGAAGCGCGCGGAGCAGGAGGCGGTCCTGAACGCCTCGCTCCAGGCCAAGGGCGACGTTGAGGCCCAGATCGCCGCAGTCGAGAGGGCGGCCGCCGCTCAGGCGCGGCTGGTCACCCAGCTTCAGAACCAGGCCGCATCCCTCCAGGCACAGATCGACGAGGCTCGACGCCGGGCGGCCGCCGAGGCGACCCGCAACGCGATCTCGGCGAGTGGGTTCCAGTGGCCCGAGGCAGGTCGGAACGTCACCCAGGAGTGGGGTCCGACCAACTTTGTGCTGGAGCCGCCATACACCTACCAGGGGACCTACTATCCGCACTTCCACGCGGGGATCGACATCTCGGATGGCTGCGGCACCCCGCTCATGGCGGCCAAGGAAGGGGTCGTGGTCGCCTCCGGTCAGCCGCTCTACCCGTTCGACTCCGGCTTCGGCGTGGTGATCCAGCACGAGGGCGGGATCCAGACCTGGTACTGGCACATGCAGCCGAGGGTGGTCGTCTCCCCGGGCCAGATCGTGCTGGGCGGCACCGTGGTGGGCTACGAAGGCTCGACCGGCAACTCGACCGGTTGCCACCTGCACTTCGCCACGAACCTGAACGGCGTGTGGGAGAACCCGCGCAACTGGCTCCCCTAGGGCCCAGGCGGCGCCGGGGTCCGTAAGGCCGAGATCAACGCGCCGGGGCGAGCTCCGCCGTCCGCGCGACCGGCAGGTACAGGCGGTCCACGTACTCGGTCAGCATACGCGCCGTGCTGAAGCGCCAGATGGCGGCTTCGATCGACGCGCGCATGATCGCGAGCCATCGGTCGGGGAGCCCTCCGGGGTCGCGACTGAAGTAGGCGGGTACGATCTCGACCTCGAGGAGCCGGTAGAGCTCCGCCGCATCGGCCGCATCCTGGGCTGCCTCGTCGGGATCGGTCTCCCGCCCACCGATGGCCCAACCGTTGGCCCCGTCGTAGCCCTCGTCCCACCAGCCGTCGAGCACGCTGACACTCGGGATCCCGTTGACAGCCGCCTTCATCCCGGAGGTTCCCGATGCCTCGAGCGGCCGCCGCGGGTTGTTGAGCCAGACGTCCACTCCGCCGACCAGGAAGCGCGCCATGCGCATGTCGTAGTCCTCCAGCATGAAGACCCGGCCGCGCAGCCTCTGCGAGCGTGAGAGCTCGAAGATGCGCTGGATCACCTGCTGCCCGGGCCGATCCGCCGGATGGGCCTTGCCTGCGATTACGACCTGGACCGGCCGGTCGGGGTTCGAGAGGATGCTCGCCAGGCGCTCCTCGTCCCGGAAGAGAAGGTCGGCGCGCTTGTAGGTCGCAAAGCGGCGTGCAAACCCGATCACGAGTGCATTGCGATTGAAGTTGGCGGCCAGGCCTCTCAGGGCGTCGGGGGATTCGCCGTGCCGCGCGAATTGGCGTGCCAACCGCGCCTGCATGAACGAGACGAGCTCGCGCTTCTGCTGAGCGTGGGCGGCCCACAGCTCGGCGTCGTGGACCTGTGCAAGCCGCTCGAACGGTTGCGGCCCGGGCAGGTCGCTCCCGAGCGACTCGCCGATCGCTCGCTCGAAGACGGCCCGTGTTGGCCTCCCCAGCCAGGTGGGCACGTGCACGCCGTTGGTGATGGCGCCGATCGGATGCCCCGCCAGCGGCTCCCAGGTCTCGGTTGCCGTTCGAGCGTGCAGCTGGCTGACAGCGTTCGCGTCGGCCGCGTGGCGCAGCACGAAGGCGGTCATGTCGAATGGAGCGTTCGGATCGTCAGTGCGGCCGCGGCCCAGCTCGAGCAGCGTCTGCGGGTCCGCAGAGGTGGCCGCGAACCAGGGGGCGAGGCTCCGCGTCACCAGCTCCCGCTCGAAGACCTCGTTCCCGGCGGGCACGGGCGTATGGATGGTGAAGACCGAGCTACGGCCCACGCGGCGCAGTGCCTCGGAGGCGTCGAGGCCCGGCTCGGCGACGATCAGCTCGCGCGCCCGCTCCAGGAGCATAAAGGCCGAGTGCCCCTCGTTGAGATGCCAGACCGCCGGCTCCACGCCCAATGCGCGCAGGGCACGAACACCTCCGACGCCCAGCACCAGCTCCTGGCAGAGGCGCATCTCGCGCCCGCGGACATAGAGGATGTGCGTGATCGGCCGATCGGACGGATCGTTGGCCGCGAGGTCAGTGTCGAGCAGCAGGATCGGCACGCGACCGACCTGCGCAACCCAGACCGCGGCGTGCACCTGCCGATCGATGAAGTCGACGCTCACCTCCAACGGTGCGCCATTCGGGCCGCGGGCTCGGCGCAGCGGGAGGAGGCCCGGGTCGATGTCGGGCTGAGCGTGCTCCTGGTGTCCGTCGGC
>JALYTG010000184.1 GCA_030854405.1 Chloroflexota bacterium
TCCCGGTCGGGCAGGTGTCGAGATGGCACTGGCGAGCCATATCGCAGCCGATGGCAACGAGCGCGGCAGTTCCGAAGCCGTACTCCTCGGCACCCAGTAGGGCGGCCACGACGACGTCGCGTCCGGTCTGCAGGCCGCCGTCGGTGCGGAGCGAAACCCGATCGCGGAGGCGGTTGCGAACCAGCACCTGGTGCGTCTCGGCCAGGCCGAGCTCCCACGGCAGCCCCGCGTGCTTGATCGAGGAGAGCGGCGAGGCGCCGGTGCCGCCGGCGTGCCCGCTCACCATGATGTAGTCGGCGTGCGCCTTCGCCACGCCCGCGGCGATGGTCCCGATCCCCGTCGCGGCCACCAGCTTCACCCCGATCCTTGCTCGTGGATTGACCGCCCGGAGATCGGAGATGAGCTGCGCCAGGTCCTCGATCGAGTAGATGTCGTGGTGTGGCGGCGGGCTGATCATCGTCATGCCGGGCTGACCGCGCCGGAGGCCGGCGATGAAGGCGGTGGCCTTCATGCCCGGCAGCTGCCCGCCCTCGCCGGGCTTCGAGCCCTGCGCGATCTTGATCTCGAGCTGCTCCGCGCGGGCCAGATATTCCGCGGTGACCCCGAAACGCGCCGATGCAACCTGCTTGATGGCGGCATCACGACGGTCGCCGTCGGCCGACGGCGCGTACCACGCTGGATCCTCACCGCCCTCGCCCGAATTCGCGCTGGCTCCCAGGCGCGCCATGCCGATGCTGATCGCCTGGTGCGCCTCCGGCGACAGCGCCCCGAGGCTCATCGCCGAGCTGACGAAGCGGCGCACGATCACCGCCGCCGGCTCAACCGCATCCAGTGACAGGATCGGTCCGGCCCGCCGCAGGGTGAAGAGATCGCGAGGTTGCCGCGCGCCGATCTCATCGAGCAGGCCCCGATAGGTGACGAGCGAGGCGTCGGTCCGAACGGCGCTCTGGAGCGCCTTCACGATCTTCGGCGCGTAGGCGTGCGCCTCGCCCGAGCCTCGGAAGCGGACGAACCCCGGATCGTCGAGCATCGGCGACGCCTCGCGGAACGCCCGGCGGTGACGGGTGACCAGCGTCTGACCGATCTCCCTGGCGCCGACCGAACCCGCCCAGTGGCCCGCCGCCGGGAAGCAGCGCGACGTCAGCCATCCGTCGAGGCCGAGGACATCGATGATCTGGCCGCCGCGGTATGACGCGATCGTGCTGATGCCCATCCGCGCAAGCACCTTACGGAGGCCCTGCTCCAGGGCGACGATGGTGTTGTGACGAGCGGACTCCGGCTCGAGATCTTCGGCGCCGCGCTCCCCCGCCTGCTCGGCCGCGAGCTCGAGGAGCAGCCACGGGTGGACCGCCGACGCGCCGACCGCCACCAGCATCGCCATGTCGTGGACGTCGAAGGCGTCGCCGGCCTCCACCGCCACATCCGTCCGGGAGCGGCGACCAGCGGCGACGATCTCCTGGTTGACGCGGCCGACCGCAAGCACCGACGGGATCGCGACCCGCTGCTCGTTCACCGAGCGGTCAGAGATGACGGCGAGGTGCGCCCCCCGTCGCGTAGCCGAGCGAGCTTGGCGTCCCAGGCGTGCCAGCGCGAGCGCAAGGCCGCGTGGTCCGCGCGACACCGGCCACGTCGCATCGAGCACGGCGACACGTGGGACAGAGGCAAGCAGCTGGCCCCACCGGCGGCTGTCGAGAAGAGGCGAGTCGATGACGACGGCGTCAGGCTCCCGGGTGCCGAGGAGATCCGGCCCACGCCCGACCTGCATGGCGAGTGACATCACCGCGCGCTCGCGGTCGGGGTCGATTGGCGGGTTGGTCACCTGCGCGAACGCCTGCCGCAGGAAGCCGGAGACGCGACGTGGCCGGCGGGCAAGCGGCGCGATCGGTGTGTCGTCGCCCATGCTCCAGATCGCTTCGTGGGCCTCCACCGCCATGGGCCGGATCACATGCTTGACGACCTCGGCGTCGAGCCCGAGGGTGACGCGGATGCGGGTGTCGGCGATCGGCGCGTTGGCAACGGGGACGTTCGTGATCAGGCGCCGCGGCGGCATCAAGCGCAACGAGCGATGGCGCTCGAGCGTCGGACCGACCATCCGGCCGGCCTGAACGTCGACCATAACCATCTCGCCTGGCCCCAAGCGCCGTCGGTCCATCACCCGACCCTCGGGCAGCTCGATGCTTCCCGCCTCCGACGAGACGACGACCAGGCCATCACAGGTGGCCGTCAGGGCCAGGGGCCGGAGCCCGTTGCGGTCGAGCAGGCAGCCGACCTGCCGGCCGTTGGCGAACACGAGCGCCGCGGGGCCATCCCATGCCTCGGATCGCGCCTGCGCGGGATTGGGCACCGGACCGTTAAGGCCGTCGGCAGCCGGAACAAGCGAGCCGATTGCCGCGTCGATCCGCATCCCGCCAAGCAGGAGCAGCTCGAGAGCATCGTCGAGCGACTGCGAGTCGGAGCCGACTTCGGTGACCATGGGCCCGATCTGGGCCAGTCGCTTTGCCCATCGTCCGCCGCCGAGCGCACGGCGGCGCCCGCGCATAGCTTCGCGGTTCGCGCGGACCGTATTGATCTCGCCGTTGTGCGCCAGATAGGCGAACGGCTGCGCCAGCCGCCACGATGGAAACGTGTTGGTCGAGTAACGCTGGTGAAAGACGGCGTAGCGCGGCTCAAGGTCATCTGCCCGCAGGTCGTCGTAAAAGCGCCCGAGCTCGTCGCCGACGAACAGGCCTTTGTAGACGACCTGCTGCGACGAGATCGACGGGATGGCGAGTGATTCGAGCCCCGATGTGGCCGTTGCATCCCGCTCGACGACGCGGCGCAGGATCGCCAGGCGGCGCGCGAAGGCGATGGGCTTTATGTGCGTCTTGCCGACCACCATCGCCTGGCGGACCGTGGGCGTTTCCGCGGCGGCGCGGTCGGCCACGAGCTCCGACTGAACGGGCACGTCACGCCAGCCCGCCACCATCAGGCCTTCCTCCGCAGCACGCATTTCGATCAATCGCGTGCCCCTATCGCTGTCGGCCGGCAGGAAACACATCGCCACCGCCACCCGCCCGCTCGGACGAGCGGGCAACCCGGCTTCAGCGAGCAGCCGGCGCGCGAAGCGCTTCGAGATGGGGATGGAGATGCCGGCCCCGTCGCCCGTGCGGTCGTCGGCGGCTCGCGCGCCGCGGTGAGCGAGGGCGGCGAGGGCCTCGAGTGCCATCGGTACCGTGCTCCGGGCATGGCGACCATCGAGGTCGGCGACGAAGCCAACGCCGCACGCGTCGTGCTCGTGCCGCGGGTCGTAGAGCGGCACCTCGATCGGCCGCAGGGGCTTCACGGTCATCGCTCGAGCTCGCCTCATCGCGGGGAAACTCATGCTGCGGGCTCATCGCGCCGCTGTCGGCAGCGCGCTCGTTGCAGTTCGGTGCTGGATGGGGAGCGAGCACCGCAACCAGGCTGCAATCGTTGACAGCACTGCTACGGTCGCAACAGATGTATCCCGATCACCATGTCCCCCACTACACGACGATGTGTATGCCCTTGCGGCCCCGCCGCAGGGAGGGATCTGCCTGAGCCCGAAACGCGCCTAGCGCACCCACTCAGGACCTGATCGGGGCCGCACCTTCTCTCACGAGATCGGTGCGGCGTTCTGTTCCCCTTCCAGCGACGGACCAGCCGCATCCCCAGCTCACCGGGGCCGCGTCGCATCGACCACCACGTGGCCTCCTCTCCACCTGTGGTCGACGAGAAGGGACCAATACCAGCCATGAGCGACACCAACGGCAACGGCACGAGCGGCAACGCCGCCTCTGAGCGGGCCTTCCTGACCGAGACCCTGGCCCTGCACGCAGGCCAGCAGCCCGATCCGACGACCGGCGCCCGAGCCGTCCCGATCTACGCCACGAGTTCGTACAACTTCCAGGACGCCGGCCACGCCGCGCGCCTCTTCGCGCTCCAGGAATTCGGGAATATCTACACCCGGATCATGAACCCGACCACCGACGTCTTCGAGCAGCGCATCGCCGCGCTCGAGGGCGGGGTCGCGGCCCTTGGCCTGGCCAGCGGGCAGGCGGCGGAGACGCTGTCCATCCTCAACCTGGCGCGCGCCGGCGACAACATCGTCAGCTCGACCAGCCTGTACGGCGGTACCTACAACCTCTTCGCTTACACCCTCCCGCGGTTCGGGATCGAGGTCCGATGGGTCGAGGGGAACGCCCCCGAGGACTTCGCCGCCCAGACCGATAACCGAACCAGGGCCTACTTCATCGAGACGATCGGCAACCCGCGGCTCGACGTCCCGGATATCAAGGCCATAGCCGACGCGGCCCATCGGCTCCAGCTGCCGCTGCTGATCGACAACACGTTCGCCCCCATCCTGGCGAAGCCGATCGAGCACGGTGCCGATGTGGTGATCCATTCGGCCACCAAGTGGATCGGCGGGCATGGCACATCCATCGGCGGCGTGGTCGTCGACGCCGGGAAGTTCGATTGGGCCGCGAGCCCTCGATTCCGCGACTTCGTGGATCCCGACCCTTCGTACCACGGTGTCAGCTACACCGGCGCGTTTGGGCCGCTGGCCTTCATCATCAAGCTGCGCGTCCAGCTGTTGCGAGACATCGGTCCCGCGCTCTCGCCCTTCAACTCCTGGCTCTTCATCCAGGGGCTCGAGACACTACCGCTGCGCATCGAGCGGCACAGCCAGAATGCGCTCGCTGTCGCGAAATGGCTCGAGGCCGACGACCGCGTGGAATGGGTGAGCTACCCGGGCCTGCGCTCGCATCCGACCTACGCCAACGCTCAGCGCTATCTCGGCGGCGGCTCGGGTGGCATCGTGACCTTCGGCGTTCGCGGCGACGCCGATGCGGGCCGCAGGCTGATCGACTCCGTGAAGCTCTTCAGCCTGCTCGCGAACGTCGGCGACGCGAAGTCGCTGATCATCCATCCTGCCTCGACGACCCACCAGCAGCTCGACGAGGAGGGGCAGCGCGCATCGGGGGTGACGCCGGACCTCGTTCGGCTCTCGGTCGGCCTCGAGGGGCTTGACGACATCATCACCGACCTCGACCAGGCCCTCGACGCCGCCGTCCGGGAGGAGGTGCCAGCGTGACGCTCCTCCCCTTGAGTCCGCACGAGCCACCGGTGCGCCTCGGTCCTTTCCGGACCGAGA
>JALYTG010000185.1 GCA_030854405.1 Chloroflexota bacterium
TGGTAGCACCAGGCGCTCGGCCCGTTCCAGCTCATCCGGTCGGCGTATGAGGACGGCCTCCGCCCCGACTGCCGCCAGCGCGCGGAGCACCGAGCGGGTATTACCGGCCCCGAAGTCGACCACGCCGATCACCGCAGCGTGCCCTTCGTACTTGGGACGTCAAGCTGCGAGACCCGCGGATCGGGCTCGACGGCCGCGCGCAGCGCGCGGGCGAACGACTTCATCGCCGCCTCGACATGATGATGGACGCTGGCAGCGCCGGCGACGTCGAGATGGAGGGTGATTCGTCCCTCGCGCGCCACGGACTCGAGGAAATGCGGCAGCAGCTCGAGCCACGGGTTGGCCCCGACCAGCGGATTGGGCCGCGGCGTGATCGACGACCACGCCCGTCCCCCAAGGTCGAGCGCGCAGGTCGCCAGTGCCTCGTCCATCGGGACCCGGGCCTCACCGTAGCGTCGAATGCCGCGTCGGTCGCCGAGCGCCTGGTCGATCGCGTGGCCGAGCACGATCCCGCAGTCCTCGACGGTGTGGTGCTCGTCCACGATCATGTCGCCGCTCGCCTCCAGCTCGACGTCGATCAGCGAGTGGCGCGCCAGCTGCTCCAGCAGGTGGTCGAAGAAGCCGATGCCGGTGGAGATGCGAGCCGTCCCTGTTCCATCCAGCCCGACCGTGGCCCGCACCGTCGTCTCAGCGGTCGCGCGCTCGACGCGCGCCTCTCGGCTCATCGCACCACCTCCTCCAAAGCGTCCAGCAGTCGATCGTTCTCATTGGCCGGTCGCGCCGTCGCGCGCACCCAGCCGGTCATCGGCCCGGTGTCGTAGCGGCGGACGATGAGCCCCCGACGCTGCAGCCCTTCTGCAAGGGTCGCCGCGTCGGGTGGTTGGAAGGTGACGAAGTTCGCGACCGATGGGAGCACCCTGCAGCCGAGCCGGATCAGCGCCGCCGCCAACCGATCACGCTCAACGATCACCGCCGCCCGTCGGCGGCGCGCGCTCTCACCATCGGCGATGGCGCGGATCGCCAGCGCCTCGCTCGGCGCCGCCACCGAGAGCGGCAGACGCACGGCGTCAAAGCGCTCGGCGAGAGGGTCGGGCACGACCAGATAGCCGACCCGCGCGCCGGCCATGCCGTACGCCTTCGACAGCGATCGCAGCACGAGGACGTTCGCCAGCTCATCCTGCAGAGTCTGCGCCGACAGGCTGTTAGGTGGCACGCCGAGCGTTTCCTCGGCGAACTCGAGATAGACCTCGTCGACCACCACCAGTGCGGAAAGGCCGGCGGCGAGCTGCCGGATCTCATCGAGCGAGTACGCGTCGCCGGTCGGGTTGTTCGGGGTGCAGAGCCAGACCAGGCGGGCAGCGCTCTCTTCGGCCGCGGCGCGCAGCTGGTCGACTGGCTGCCGGCGACCGAGCTCTTCGCGCGGCACGGAGACGACGCGCGCACCTGCGATCCTCGCCTCGACGGCGAACATCGCGAAGGTCGGGATCGGCACCACGACCGCGTCCCCGGGGCCGAGCGCCTGGGTGGTGACGAGCCGAATCAGCTCGTCGGCGCCGGCTCCCGGCACGATCCGCTCGGGCGGGGCGCCCGTGGCCGCGGAGAGAGCGTCGCGCAGCCGGTGGTAGCCGAGGTCCCCGTACTCGGCGAACTCACCGGCGGGCAGCGTATTCATATCCATTCGAGCGATGCGCTCAACCGGTAGGCCGGCTTCCTTCGCGAGCTCCTCGTCCGAGGCCTCGGCTGGGTACGGTTCGACTGGCTCCGGCCGACGCAGCAGCGCGATCGGATCCTCCGGTCCTGCCGTTTCGGCCGCCAGCTCCGCCCGCGCGCGGACGGATCGCCCATGCGCCGGCAGGCCCTCCCAGCCGGCGAGGAGATCAACCGTGTCAGCCACTGCTCGCACGCCTGCCGGCGTCAGGCGCTGCACCTCAATCCAGCGGCCGAAGGCCTCCACCCCAAGGCCGCCGTACGCCTGTGCCGCACCCCCGGTGGGCAGGACGTGATTGGTGCCAGTCGCATAGTCGCCGGCCGCAATGGCGGACCACGGCCCGATGAAGACGGATCCGACATGGCGCACCCTCGCCGCCAGCGCATCGGCTGCGGCACATTGCAGCGACAGGTGCTCCGGGGCGATCGCATCCGAGACCGACGGCGCGCCGGCGAGGTCGGCGAGGAGGATGACTCCGCCCTGGCGCCGCAGCGTCTCGAGCGCGCGCTCTCCCGTCGCCAGCGTCGCGGCCAGCGCCGGAAGCCGCTCCTCGACCGAGTCGAGGAGCACGACGTCATCGGTGACGAGCACGGCGACCGAGTCCGGTCCGTGCTCGGCTTGTGCCAGGAGATCAAGGGCAATCAGCACGGGATCGGCGTCTGCATCGGCGACCACGACGCATTCGCTCGGCCCCGCGGGCAGGTCGATTGCGACGTCGGCCGAGACAGCGCGCTTGGCCGCCGTCACCCAGGCGTTGCCAGCGCCCACGATGCGATCCACGGCCGCCACGCTCTCGGTCCCGTAGGCCAGCGCCGCGATCGCCTGGGCACCGCCCACCCGGAGGATGCGGTCGACCCCCACGCGGCGCGCTGCGACCAGGATCGCCGGGGCGACGCGGCCGTCCGCGGCGGGCGGAGTTGCGACGATCAGCTCGTCGACGCCGGCCAACTTCGCCGGAACGCCGGTCATGATCACCGAGCTGGCTAGCGGCGCGCGGCCGCCGGGAATGTACGCGCCGACGCGCTCCAGTGGTGTCCAGCGCCGCCAGGCGTTGACGCCCGGCAAGGTCTGGACCACGCGCTCCGCGCGCAGAGCGTCGCGCTGGTCGGCATGGAAGCGACGGACAGCAGCGATCGACGCGTCGATCGCGTGGACGAGCGCCTTGTCCACGGTGCGCGCCGCCTCGACGATCTCAACCTCCTCGACCCACAGCCCGTCGAGTGCGGCGCCATCGAAGCGCAGGGTTAGCTGCCGCAGGGCTGCGTCGCCACCACCGCGGACGGCGTCGATGATCGGCGTGACGTCCACCGCGTCCCGACTGGGTCGGAGCGCACCAATCCAGCGTGCGCGTTCGGACTCGCCGACCTCATCCCACACCAGCCGGCGGCTGAGGGTGGGGGTCGGAGCCGCGGCCGTCATCGGATCACCTTCTCGATTGGCACGATGAGGATGTCGCGGGCGCCGGCGTCCTTCAGTGCCGGCACGAGGCGCCAGAGTTGGCGACGGTCGACGACGGAGTGGATCGCGATCATCGACGGATCGGCGAGCGGCATGACGGTGGGACCCGACAGCCCCGGGATCAGCTCGCGGATGCGATCGATCGACACGGCGGGGGCGTTCATCATCATGTACTCCTTGCCGCGCGCCTCCACCACACTGCGCAGCATCGCCGTCAGGGCTGCGACGCGCAGATCCTCACGCATTGCCGGGCCGCCCGCCACCAGCACCGCCTGCGACTCGAGGAGGGTGGCAATCGGCCGAAGCCCGTTCATCCGCAGCGTGCTGCCACTGGCCACGAGATCCACCACCGCGTCGGCCACGCCCAGTTGAGGTGTCACCTCAACCGCGCCCGTCACCTCGATGACCTGTGCCTCGACGCCGCGCTCCTTCAGAAAGGCCCGGGTCAACCGCGGAAACGCCGTGGCGATGCGGCGCCCAGCCAGCCCTTCGACGGTCTCGACCTCCCGACCGTCCGGCACCGCCAGAACCAGCGAGCAGGCGCCGAAGCCGAGCTCGAGGATCGGTTCGAGGCCGGCGCCCCGCTCGGCGACCAGGTCGTGGCCCGTCAGGCCGAGGTCGACGAGGCCGTCCCGCACGTACTCGGCGACGTCGCCGGTCCGCACGAAGAGAAGTTCGATCTCGACGTTGCGGGCGACGGCACTCAGGCGTCGCTCACTCAACTCCACGTCGATGCCGGCGTCTTGGAGGAGCGCGACCGCCGGCTCGGCCAGCCGGCCCTTGTTCGGGAGCGCCAGTCGCAGGCGTCCCGTTGCCGCGCTCACGATGGACTCCGGCGGCCGCCGCGGCCACGACCCGCGCGGTCGATGACAAGTCGATACCCGTCCCGCCCGTAGCGCAGCCACTGCGCGACGCGGCTGATCGTGGCGCTCGAGACGCCCGTCCGAGCGCTGATCTCGTGGTAGCTCACGCCTCCGTCAAGCAGTCGTGCGACGTGCCAGCGCTGACCCAGCTCCTTCAACTCGTTGATCGTGCACAGGTCGCGCAGGAAGCGCAGTGCTTCGTCGCTGCTGCGAAGCGTGATCAGTGCGTCGGCAAGGTCGGTGATTTCGCCCGTGCGCCACCGCTCTTCGGGGCTGGTGTCATCCAGGACATGCGATAGCGGTGCATCGGGATTGGTCATTGCTTTATCACACTAAAGCAATAGTGCGCTGCTGTCCACCCGAGTCGCACTTGCACGTCACGGCGCACGGCGCCGTCCCTTCGGTCGGTCAGCGCGTCACAGCCGACGCGCCGGCGAATTTCCCGCGGCGGCGACCGAGCTGGGGAGCCGCCATTGTGCACAGTGCACAGCATCGCAACGGTTCCGCAACCGTTTGGGCACTGGATGCCTCGGTGGGCGTTCCCTAGGCTCCTTGCAGAACCGATCCCCTTTGCAGGAGCCACCGATGCCCGAGATCAACACCGGAGACACCGCCTGGGTGCTGATGAGTGCCGCGCTCGTCATGCTGATGACGCCCGGCCTCGCCCTCTTCTACGGTGGGCTCGTTCGCCGCAAGAACGTGCTCTCTACGATCATGCACAGCTTCTTCATCCTGGGACTGGTGAGCGTCACCTGGGTGCTGTGGGGCTACACCCTCGCCTTCGGCCCCGACACTGGGCTGGGCCTCATCGGCGGGCTCGACTGGCTGGCACTCAATGGGGTGACTGGCGCCCCATCATCGGTCTACGCCACCACCGTCCCGCATCTGGCCTTCATGGCCTTCCAGATGATGTTCGCGATCATCACCCCGGCGCTCATCACCGGCGCCTTCGCCGAGCGCAAGCGCTTCAAGCCCTTCGTCCTGTTCGCCGTCGCGTGGGCGACGCTCGTCTACGCGCCCATCGCGCACTGGGTCTGGTCGCCCGACGGCTGGCTCTTCCGCCTGGGCGTGCTCGACTTCGCCGGCGGCACCGTGGTCCACCTGTCGAGCGG
>JALYTG010000186.1 GCA_030854405.1 Chloroflexota bacterium
CGTGCGCGAGCTCCTCAGCCGCTACTTCGCGACCGCCACCGACCTGATTCAGCGCCACGGCGGCACCGTCGAGAAGTTCATCGGTGATGCGGTCATGGCGGTCTGGGGGACGCCGGTCGCCCACGAAGACGACGCCGAGCGGGCGGTCGGCGCGGCCCTGGAGCTCGTCGACGCGGTTCGCGGGCTGAGCCCGGCGCTCCAGGCGCGGGGCGCTGTCCTCACCGGGGAGGCGGCGGTGACGCTCGGTGCCCAGAACCAGGGGATGGTGGCGGGCGACCTCGTCAATACCGCCGCAAGACTCCAGGGCGTGGCCGAGCCCGGGACGGTGCTGGTGGGTGAGGCGACCATGCGCGCGGCCTCCGGCGCCATCGTCTTCGAGCCGATCGGCGACCACTCGCTCAAGGGCAAGACCGCGCCTGTCCCGGCGTGGCAGGCCCTGCGTGTCGTCGCGGCGCGGGGCGGCCAGGGGCGAACGGACGCCCTTGAGCCGCCGTTCGTTGGGCGCGAGGAGGAGCTGCGGCAGCTGAAGGAGCAGCTCCACGCAGTGGGTCGGGAGCATAGAGTACGGCTCGTCTCGATCACCGGTCCAGCGGGGATCGGCAAGAGCCGGCTGGTCTGGGAGCTCGAGAAGTACGTGGATGGCGTCACCGAGGACGTCTGGTGGCATCGCGGCCGCTCCCCTTCGTATGGGGAAGGAATCACGTTCTGGGCCCTTGGCGAGATGGTTCGCCGGCGCGCAGGCCTGGCCGAGGACGACGACGAGGCCACCACCCGCGAGCGGATCGCCGCGACGCTGGCCCACCACGTCCCCGAAGCGGCCGATCGCGAGCGGATCGAGCCCGCGCTGCTCACCCTCTTGGGCGTGGAGCCGGCACCGGCCGGCGGCCGCGACACCCTCTTCCCGGCCTGGCGTCTCTTCTTCGAGCGGATCGCCGCCAGCGGTACGACGGTGCTCGTTTTCGAGGACCTGCAATGGGCCGATTCGGGCCTGATCGACTTTATCGACCACCTGCTCGACTGGTTGAAGGCACTGCCCATCATGGTCGTTACCCTCTCGCGCCCGGAGCTCTTCGACCGACGACCCGACTGGGCGGCGGGTCGCCGGCACCTGACCGCGCTGGCGCTCGAGCCACTCCCCGATGCGGCGATCGCGGAGATGCTGGCGGGCCTCGTTCCGGGCCTTCCCGATGCAGCCGTGAGCGCGATCGTCGCCCGCGCCGAGGGCGTGCCGCTCTATGCCGTCGAGACGGTACGCGCCCTCATGGCTGACGGCCATATCGAGCGCGTGGGCGACGCCTACCAGCCGATCGGCGATCTGTCGCAGCTCGCCGTGCCGGAGTCGCTGCGCTCGCTCATCGCCTCGCGCCTGGATGCGCTCGAAGCAGCCGATCGGTCCCTGCTGCAGGACGCCGCCGTGCTTGGCCAGGTCTTCTCGGCCGATGCGCTGGCCGCCATCAGCGGTGCCGCCCCGGCTGAACTCGAGCCGAGGCTGCGCGCTTTCGTGCGGCGCGAGCTGCTCGAGCTGGAGACCGATCCACAGTCGCCGGAGCGTGGGCAGTATCGGTTTGTCCAGTCGCTGATCCAAGAGGTGGCCTACGGAACGTTGGCCCGGCGCGACCGGCGCGCGCGCCACCTGGCCGTCGCCCGCCACTACGAAGGCCAGGGTGACGAGGAGCTGGCGGGCGCCCTGGCCAGCCACTACCTCGCCGCCCACCAGGCCTCCGACGAAGGACCGGAGGCCGATGCCGTCGCCGTCCAGGCCCGCCTGGCCCTCTCCGCCGCGGCCGATCGCGCCGCCTCGCTGGGCGCGCACGACCAGGCGATCACCTTCCTGGAGCAGGCGTTGAGCGTCACCGCAGACGCGCGAGAGCGCGGAGAGCTGCTCGCGCGCGCGGCCGACTCGGCAACCTCCGCCGCGAGGGTCGAGGCGGAGCGTTACGCGGCCGCTGCGGTCGAGGCATACCGCGAGCTCGGGGACGTGGTGGGAGCCGCAAAGGCCTCCGCGCTGCACGGTCGCGTGCTCCTCGACGCGACCGAGATCCCGCGCGCGATCGAGATCCTCGAGGCCGCGCTGGCAGCCGTCGAGGGCGCAGGGGCGCCAGAGGTGGAAGCGGAGCTGGCGGCGCACCTTGCGCGCGCATACATGCGACACAATGAGAACGACCGGGCGATCGAGGTAGCCGATCGAGCGCTCACCATCACCGAGCGCCTCGACCTCGACGATATCGTCGCTGAGGCGCTCATCAATAAGGGGTCGGCGCTCGGCCAGATTGGGCGGCGGCGGGAGGCCATCGCGCTGCTGGAGGCCGCCATCAAACTGACCCAGCAGGGAGCCTCCACCTCTCGCGAGATGCGCGCCCTTCACAACCTCGCCTCGGAGGTGTCCGAGGACGACCCGGTGCGCGCGACAGAGCTCCTCGTCAACACTCTCGAACTTGCCCGCCGCCGTGGCGACCGGGGCCACTTCAACTGGCTGGTGGGAACCATCGCCGTCAGCCGGTTCGTGGCAGGCCAGGATTGGGACGAGCAGATCGCACTCTCCCGCGAGGCACTCGAGTCCAGCACCATCCGTGGGGATCGCGGTCGGCTGCGAGCCCTGCTGGGCATCATCGAGACGGCGCGCGGTGAGCATCTCGAAGAGCTCGTCGCCGATATCGACGAGATCTACGGCGATTCGACCGAGCCCGACGATCGCTTCACCAAGAAGCTCATGCGCGCCGACACCTCGCTCGCTAAAGGCGAGCTCGAGGACGCTTACCGGTGGGGGATGGAAGCCGCGAGCATGCAGACACGCGACGGCGCGGTCGGCCTACTCATCGCGATGCGGGCCGCCGTCTGGCTGCGCGACCCGATCCGCGCGCGCGAGCTGAGCGAAGCCCGTGCAGAGCTGCGGCTCAGCGGCGCGGTTGCACAGGCCGATCAGGCCCGCGATGCCGCCGCGGTGGCCGCGCTCGAGGGTCGTCGCGCCGACGCGGTTGCTGGCTTCCGCGACGCCCGCGAGCGAATCCGCCGGCTGGAGCAGTGGTTCGACTTCGCCTGCGTCGCGATCGATGCAGTGACCCTGCTCCCCGACGAGCCGGAGATCCGCGCCTGGGCAGATGAGGCTCGCCCCATCCTCGAGGGCCTGCGAGCGCAGCCCTACCTCGACCGCCTCGACGTCGCCCTCGCATCGGCCTCCTCGGCCGCTCCAGCCGCCACCCCCTCGGAGGCTGCCCGCTCCCGCGCCTGACCGATGACTTTCTCGCCGTCGCGCGGTCCGTTTACCAGACAACGTGATTCGGAAAGGATCCCTCGTGCCTGAAGTGCACATCCTGATGAGCGGCCTCGCGTTTCCCGAGTCGCCACGCTGGCACGATGATCGTCTCTGGGTCTCAGACTGGGGCGCGCACGAGGTCATCGCTCTCGATCTCGAGGGCGAGAGCGAGGTCGTGGCCCGCGTGCCGTCCTTCCCGATGTGCATCGACTTTCTGCCCGATGGGCGGCTGTTGATCGTCTCGGCCGCCGATGGGCTTCTCCTGCGCAGGGAGCCCGACGGCACCCTGGTGACCCATGCCGATCTTTCGGGGCTCGGCGACCACCCGTGGAACGACATCGTGGTGGACGGTCGGGGCAATGCCTACGTCAACAACATCGGCTTTGACTTTCCAGGCGGCGAGGTTCGCCCTGGAACCGTCGCGCTGGTCACCGCTGACGGCTCCGCCCGGCAGGTCGCGGACGGAGTCGAATTCCCGAACGGGATGGTTGTGACGCCCGATAACGCGACGCTGATCGTCGCGGAGTCCTACGGCAGCAGGCTCACGGCGTTCGACCTGTCGGCTGACAGCAGCCTCTCGAACCGACGGCTGTGGGCCGACCTCAAGGACGGCGTCCCCGACGGCATCTGCCTCGACGCGGAAGGCGCCATCTGGTACGGGGACGTCCCTAACAAGCGTTGCGTGCGCGTTAGCGAGGGCGGCGAGGTGCTCCAGACGATCGACCTTGACCGCGGCTGCTTCGCCTGCATGCTCGGCGGTGCGGACAGGAGAACGATATTCCTCATGGCGAACGACTGGCGTGGTCCCACCGACATGGCTGATGGGCCGCGAGCCGGCCAGGTGCTGACGGCTGAGGCGCCCGCATCGGGCATCGGCTGGCCCTAAGCAGCACCGAGCCCAGCTTACGCTGAGCGTGCATAACGACCAAGATGCCCCCGGCTGGCGCGGCCGGAGCGCCTGTTTCTGCCCGATCCGGCGCCTACCGCACGCTGGGCGTGCAAGACAGCCAGGCAGGCTCCGCAGCGGGCCGCATTGGAGGCCGTGCTTGGCAGTTACGCACGCTGAGCGTAAGCGGGCGGTAAGCCCCAGGTAACGATCGGCGGCGAGAATCGGCGCATGGCCAACCGGGTGCGTCGGATCGACGAGGCGATCATTGCCGGTCGAAGGCTCCAGGTCGAGCTCGGTGCGGAGCTCCGCGAGGCTCGACTGGCCCGCGGCCTGCGGCAGATCGACGTCGCCCGTGCCACGAACGCCTCGCACGCGCGGATCAGCCGAGTCGAGCAGGGACTCCTTCGTGATCTCGCCATCGCCGATGCCGCCCGCCACGGTGCGGCCGTAGGTCTTCGTCTCCACGCCCGCTTCTTCCCGACCGGCGCCGGCCTGCGCGATGTCGCGCAGCTCGACCTCCTGCGTAGGTTCCGGGCCCGGATCGCAGATGCCTGGAGCTGGCAGCTCGAGGCGCCGCTCAAGATCCCCGGCGACATGCGCGCCTTCGACCTGCTCCTGACTGGGACGGGTGGAACCGTCGCGGTCGAAGCGATCACTCGCCTGCGCGACACGCAGGCTCAGCTCCGCGAAGCAACCCGCAAGCAGCGGGACGGGCAAGTCTCAAGGCTCGTGATTCTTCTGAGCGCAACGCCGCACAACCGGGACGCCCTTGGCTCCGCCGGCGACGTGCTGGCAACGACCTTTCCACTGTCGACGCGGGCCACGCTTGCGGCCCTGGCGAACGGCGAAGACCCGGGCCAGAACGGTATCGTCGTCCTCTAGGGACCGATGCCTTCCACACCCCGTCCACCGCCCAGCGCGACTACTCCACAGCGTCAGACGAGATTTCCACAGATCCCCATCATGTAG
>JALYTG010000187.1 GCA_030854405.1 Chloroflexota bacterium
GTACCTGTCGGGCTAGCCGAGCTTCTTGATCAGCTTTAGTAGGCGCCCTTGCGCCGGAGCACAGCCGGCACGGTCTTCAGCAGGATCACCAGGTCGAGCAGCACCGACCAGCGCTCCAGGTAGAGGAAGTCGAGGCGCACCATGAGGGGGTCAGCGACCTCGCCGACCTGATGCGCGACCTCAGCCGCAAGGGAAAGCTCGCCGGCTATGAGGTCAGCGAGCGCTTCTATGAGGCCGGGTCACCCGAAGGCCTGCGCGAGCTGAAGGAGTACCTGGGACGGTAGAGCTCCGACCAAGCCTCTCTGAGCGTACGATGCCCGCGGCGGCGCCCGCGCCCGCCTCACCATGATCGACTTCGACGCACTTGCGGGAACCCCGCTCCAGCAGATCCCCTACGAGTGGGCCCTTGTCGAGGACGCCTTCGACCGCGAGCGGGCCCCGGCTCTGATCGACACGTTTCCGACGCGCGATTTCTGGCAGATCGCGGGGCACGACGGGGAGAAGAGCTACACGTACGACGCGCGGCCCCTGGTCATCTGCGGCGCGGATCGCCCGGTCAATCTGTCACCGTTCGCGGACCCCTGGCAGGAGGTCGTCGACGACCTTCTCTCCCCCAACTACCGCGAAGCGCTGTCCACAGCGATTGGCCGGCCCCTCGACGACGCGCTCATGGAGGCCAACGTCTGGCGCTGGCCGAACGAGGCACACCTCGGACCTCACCTCGACATGGAACAGAAGATCGTGACCCAGGTCTTCTACCTGAACGCCGGCTGGAACCCCTGGTGGGGCGGCTGCCTGCGCATCCTTAAGTCCAAGGACGAGCACGACCTGGCGTCCGAGATCCCGCCGCGGCTGGGCAACGCGTCGATCCTCGTCCGCTCGGATCGCTCGTGGCACACGGTCTCGCCGGTGAGCGCGGCGCCGGTCCCGCGACGAAGCCTGATCGTCACCTGGTTCCAGCCGGGCTCGCGGAGCCCGACCTGGTACGAGGACGCGGACGGCGCCGTTCGCACCTTCGCGGAGCCTCCGGGCGCAATCCGGCATGGTGCGCCTATCGCGTCGGGCCTGGCGTCGCTGGAGGCGCACGCTGCAGCGACCGATGCCCGATGCGCCGAGCTCACCGCATTTCGCCATCGCAAGAGCGTGCGGGCCGCGCTGCGGACAGGGCAGGTGATAAACCGGGTCCGAGCCAAGGCGGCGGCGCGGATCGCCCGTCCGTAGCTGCATCAGCCCACCGAGGCCAACAGGCGCTGGACCACCGCATCGTTCCACGCGGCTCGCTCGCGTGCGGTCGCGGCATTTGCCGGTGCCGGGCGAGCGGCCGACCTCGAGAGGCGAGCCTCGATGGAGGGAGGATCAAGCCGGTCGACGATCGCCTGGACCAGCCCGAGCGTCCGGAACATGGAGGTGGCCTTGTAGGCCTGGCTCACCAGAAGGGTTGGCACGCCCAGCGCTATGGCGAAGATCGCCGGGTGCATGCGCGTTGTCACGAGCATGCGATGCGACGCAATCACGCCCGCGCAGCGCCCCGGGGTGAGGTAACCGGTGGTGGGGCGGATCTGCGACGCGATCGCCCTCGGCAGCGCCTCAACCACCTCCGCTGCGACCTCACTGTCGTCCTCCAAGCCGCGCCCGAGGCCGCCGAGGCCCTGGAACGTCGAGAGCATGGTGACGCCCTCCCCGTCGCTCAACCGCACCAGCGCCGCGACTAGTCGCGCGAGGGAGTCCACGGACCTGTCGGTATCGGCGAGTACGCCGTTCGCCAGCAACTGTGGGTCCCGCGAAAGGACGCAGGCGATGCCACGGCACTCCGCCGGCATGGGGGTCGGCGTGAAGAGGCTGAACGCCTCGTCGGCCGTGACCAAGAGCTGCTCAGCGCGTGCACCCAATTCGAGGACGTGCCTCACCGACTGGCTCTCGCGGAGCGCGATCACGCTGGCCGCGCCGTAGACGGTGGCGAGGATCGAGCGCTCCCGTTCACGGTTGAAGGGACCCACCGTCTGCGCACCGAAGCCGATCGGGAGTCGGCGCTCGACGACGAGCTCCCACGCTCGCACCCGCTCCCACTGGTCATAGTGCTCCATCGCGTACCCGCCCCCCTGGCAGAGCACGACATCGGCTTCCCGTACGACACGCTCGCCCGCTGCGGCGTCCCACCCGTTCAGCTCCGGAATCGCGGGTGTCACTCCGAGCAGACCGGCCAGCGGCGGCACCAGCGCCAGCTGCGAATAGTGCTCGGCGAGTATGTCGCCCTGGTACGCGGCGTGGAGGACTGCGGCGTCGGGCACCAGACGCTTCAGCCGCTGCTGGGTCGCCAGAGCGATGGCTGCGTCCCCTGCGTTCGCCAGCCAAGCGTCCGACACGAGGATTCGCGGGGAGCCGGGCGGCCAGTCGCGGACTAGCATCGCTGTGACACTATCCGGCCCGTATGGCCGATCCGGGCTCGGCTTCAATGCCCGCGATAACGGGATCAGGGGACGCTGTGCCGCGCCCGGGGGCCCGGGCGACGCGATGACACCCGGAATGGGAAAACTGACCCGGCGCTTGGTAGCCACACGCCGCGTCTGGCGCAAGGGCGGGGCCCACATCGCGGTGCTCGAGCGGCCCGTGCCCGACTTGATCCCCCTGCCGTCGGGGTACATCGACCGACCTCTGCAGGGCGGCGTGCTGCCGCGCGAGCTCGTCACCATCCAGGGCTGGGCCCTGTTCCCGGACGGGCCACCGACGCGGGTGGAGGTCTGGCTCGGCGAGGTTGCGCTCGGGCCTGCCCGGCTTGGCGGCCCCCGTCCCGACGTGCAAGGCGAGTACGGCTTGGACGGGCTCGTAGCCGGCTGGGAGCTCATGGTCGACCTGGGTTTGGTGCCGCACTTGACCGGCGAGGTGTCAATCCGGGCCGTTGCGACCGGTCCCGGTAGGGAACTTCATGCCCTGCCGCCCGTCGTGGCCTTCGTCGCGCCGGTCATGGAGCGGCACGCGACGGGGCGGGAGCAGCCGCGCCGGCCGGCCCCGGCGCCTCTTGCTACGGCGACCGAAGCCGATCTGCGCCTGCTGGCGTTCACGCACCGGCTGGATCTGGGAGGAGCGCAGCTGATCCTGAACGACCTGTTGCTCGCCATGCGTCGGGCGAGCAGCGTCGACTGCGTGGTCGTGTCCCCGTTCGATGGCGAGCTTCGCGCCCCTCTTGAGGAGGCCGGGATCCGCGTGCACGTGGATGGTCCGATCCCGCACGACGATCCGACGCTCTATGCCGGCCGCGTCGAGGAGCTGGCGGCGTGGACCGCGAGTGGCGCCTTCGACGTGGTCCTGATCAATAACGCAGCTGCGTTCGCGGGCGCGGACGCGGCGCTACGAGTCGGAATCCCGGCCCTGTGGGCGATCCACGAGAGCTATCCCCCGGCCACTCTGTGGCGCTTAGCCTGGCCTGGGCTCCATCCCGAGGTGCGACGCCGTGCCGGCGTGGTGCTGGAGGCGGCGGACGCGGCGATCTTCGAGGCCGAGGCAACCCGGCGCCAGTACGTGGCGCATGTCGGCGGCCCGTGCCTGACGAGGCCGTATGGCCTCGACCTCGCGGCGCTCGAGGCCGCGCGCGCGGAGTTCGACAACGTGCGGGCGCGGCAGGAGCGCGGCATCCCCGTGGAAGCCGAGGTCGTCTTGGCGGTCGGCACGACGGAGCCGCGCAAGGCCCAGATACCACTGTCGCAGGCCTTTGGACGGGTGGCAAGCCGACACCCCAACGCCCTGCTCGTGGTAATCGGCGCGGGCGAGGACCCTTACTCCCATGCGCTCTGCGAGTACGCGCGCGGCTGCGCGTGGGCGGACCAGGTGCGGGTCCTACCCCTCCTCTCGGACACCTGGCCCTGGTACGGGCTCGCAGATTTGATGGCCTGTGCCTCCGATCTCGAATCCCTCCCGCGCAGCGTGCTGGAGGCGATGTGGTGGGAGACGCCCGTGGTCGCTACCTCGATCTTCGGAGTGCCGGATGTGATCGAACATGGGCGCACCGGGTGGCTCTGCGACCCGCGTGACGTCAGCGCGCTCGCTGATGCCTTGGATGTCGCCCTGAGCTCCTCACGTCACGAGCGTCAGGCGAAGGCGCGCGCGAGCCGCGCAGTCGTGCAGGAGCGTCATGATCTAGAGCGGTACGCCGAGGAGTGCGAGCAGATGCTGCGGCGGCTTGTAGTTGCCAGGACGGTCATGGACGAGCCAGGCACCGAGCGACCGCAGGCGCCCGCCCGCCCGCGCACGTTACGGAAGCAGGGGCGCGCCTAGCTAACCGCTAGTAAGCGCCCTTGCGGCGCAAGACGGCAGGCACCGTCTTCAGCAGGATCACCAGGTCGAGAAGCACCGACCAGCGCTCCAGGTAGAGGAAGTCGAGGCGCACCATGTCGTCGAAGTCGAGTTCGGAGCGCCCCGAGACCTGCCAGAGGCCGGTGATCCCGGGCAGCACCAGGTAGCGGCGCCGGTGCCAGTCCTGGAGCAGCTCGTCGTCGCGCAGCGGCAGCGGGCGCGGGCCGACCAGGCTCATCTCGCCGCGCAGCACGTTGATCAGCTGCGGAAGCTCGTCGAGCGAGAAGCGCCGAAGGAACCTGCCGAACGGCGTGACCCGCGGGTCGTCGCGGATCTTGAACAGCGCCCCCGTCTTCTCGTTCAGCCCCTCCAGCTCATCCTGGCGGTGCTCGGCGTCCTCGTACATGGTGCGGAACTTCAGGCAGTCGAAGGCAACGCCGCCGATCCCCGGCCGCGGGCTGCGGTGAAGGACTGGCCCGCGGCTGGTCAGCTTGACCACCAGCGCGATCAGCGCCATCAGCGGCGCCGCGAACAGGAGCAGCAAACTGGAGATCACGAAGTCGAAGCTGCGCTTGACGACGAAGTCGAAGCCCTCGAAGACCGGCGGCTTTACCTCCAGCAGCGGAACGCCTTCGCCCGGCACCAGCTCGGTGCGCCGGGTCAGCACCTCCATCGTCGTCGGCGCTACCCACACCCGAACGCCTTGGGTGCGGCAGCGGTCGACCAGCTCGACGGCGCGGTCCTGGGGGAAGTCGGGGTCGACGATGATCAGCTCCTCGATCG
>JALYTG010000188.1 GCA_030854405.1 Chloroflexota bacterium
CTCGAGGGCGGCTCGGCCGCGCGTCGTCGCCTGTCTCGACATCTTGGGGCGTCGCCCGGGTGGCAGAATGGCCACGCCGACAGCGACCGATGCGACCGATGACCGCGACCGAGAACCGCGAGGACCCTGCCCGTGATCGACTTCTCGCTGACCGACGAGCAGCGTCTCGTCCAGGGCGCCGCCCGGGCCTTCGTCGAGACGGAGATCCTGCCGCACATCCGGGAATGGGACGAGCGCGGCGAGGCCCATCCCGAGGTGTTCCACAAGATGGCCGCCCAGGGTTTCCTCGGGGCGCCCATCCCGGAGGCCTATGGCGGGGCAGGGATGGATTACATCAGCTTCGCCCTGCTGTGCGAGGAGCTCGAGCGGGGCGACACGGCATTCCGGGTGGTCCAGAGCGTCCATGTGGGGCTGAACTCCCTGACCCTGCTCCAGTGGGCGACCGAAGAGCAGCGCCAGCGCTATCTCGTGCCGCAGGCCCGCGGAGACAAGCTGGCCACCTTTGGGCTGACCGAGCCCGGAGCCGGGACCGATGCGGGCAACCTCCAGACGACGGCGCGCCGGGACGGGGCCGTGTACCGCCTCAACGGCCAGAAGATCTGGATCAGCCTGGCCGACCTGGCCGATCACTTCCTCATTTTTGCGACGGTCGACCGGGCCAAGAAGCACAAGGGCGTGACCGCGTTCATCGTCGAGCGCGGCTTCAAGGGCCTGAGCACCGGCACGCTCCACGGCAAGCTCGGCATCCGGGCCGGGAACACCGGGCTGATCAACCTCGACGACTGCGAGGTGCCGGTCGAGAACCGAGTCGGTGAGGAGGGCGAGGGGTTTCTCATCGCCATGAGCGCGATCGACCAGGGGCGCTACACCGTCGCGGCCGGCTCCGTCGGGCTGGCGCAGGCGTGCCTGGACGCATCGGTCAAGTACGCGCACGAGCGCAAGGCGTTCGGCGAGGAGATCGGGCAGCACCAGCTGGTGAAACAGATGCTGGCCAAGATGTACACGGGCATCGAGGCGGGGCGGCTGCTGGTCTTCAAGGCCGGCTGGAAGAAGGACCGCGGGGAGCGCAACACCCGCGAGACGAGCCTGGCGAAATGGTTCACCACCGACCACGCCGTTGCCTCGGCGCTCGACGCCATCCAGATCCACGGCGCGTACGGGTACAGCGACGAGTACCCGGTCGAGCGCTACCTGCGCAACAGCAAGGGCTCGGTGATCTACGAGGGAACGTCGCAGATCCACACCCTGATGCAGGCCGATTACGTGCTCGGCTACCGCCGCGATCGAGAGCTGCGCATGCCCCAGCCGCCGTGGGAGGGCGAGGCCTAGGCTCGCCTGGGCTCGAGGCGGAGGGTGGTCACCGGCTCGCCGGGAATCGGGACCCCGTCTCCGCGGCGCCAGAGTTCGAACAGGTTCCCGTAATGCGGCGAGAAGGGGTTGCCGGACTGGCCGCCAGCCAGGACGAAGCGGCTGGCTGAGAGGTCGCCGAGATCGATCACCGCGCGCGTGTTGGGAATGGCTCCAGGGTTGGCGAGCGGGTTCAGCGGATGGACCGATGCCTGGGCCACGGTATTGGCGTCGCCGCCGAGCGGCACCGGTCCCAGGTTGAAGATCCCGGCAGCGCTCTTGAGGTGGCCGAAGGGGTGGAGCAGCCGCAGCGGTCGCAAACGTCCCCACGCCCAGCCCGCCGGATCCGTGCCATGCTCGGATTCGAGGCGCTCCACCACCTCCGTCAGGACTGGTGCCACCATCGAGGCGTCCGTCCGAAGAAGGCGGACGAGGTGGCTGACGCTGCGTGCCAGCAGGAGAGTGCGGGGCAGCATCGGCCCGAACCCGGCGCCGAGCGACCAGCGCCAGGCCTTCGGAGCGGCCCCGGCAGCAAGACGCGCCGCGAGCTCCGCGACGAGCAGCTCGAAGACGCTGGCTGCCGGCGAGTCCGCCGCGACCTGCCCATCCCAGTCGCGGAGGAGAGCCGGGCCCGGGCCCATCACCCCGGGAGCGTCGAGGACAAGCTGGCGCAGCTCGCGCCACGGAACCGACGCAACGTCGACCTGCAGCCGCGCGCATGCCGCCACGTCCCACTCGCCGCGCTCCGAGAGCGCCTCGACGATGCGCGACTGGCGGTATCCGTCGATCCAGTCGACGCCCAGGAACGGCTCTGCTCCGGATGGGCGCGGCTGGTTGTTGGCGGTCGCCACGAACCCGGCGGCGGGGTCCAGCTCGCATGGCATCTCGTCGAAGGGGACGGGATCATCGGCCCAGGCGGCGTCCGGCGCCCAGCCGACGCGCGGCAGCGTCCCGAATCCGCTGGTTCGCCGCGGGACCTGCCCAGCCAGCTGCCAGCCGATATGGCCGGCGGCATCCGCGTACACGATATTGAGCGAGGGACCAGGCCACTCGGCAAAGGCGCGCCGGAAGGTCTCGAACGAGTCGGCTCGGACGGCCGAGAGAAAGCCGCGGATGGGGAGGGGATCGAGCCAGGCGGCGCGCATCGCGAAGACGCGGTCGATCCCCTCCAGAACAGGGCTGATCACCGGTCCGCGCGGCGTGACGAGCACCTCTTCGACCACGGGCGCCGCGCCGCGGACCGCGATCTCCTCGCGCCGCAGCTCGCAGGCGACCAGCTCCGCGCCCTGGCGCACGCTGCGGCCGTCCGGGCCGAGCTCCTCGATGAACAGATCGCACGAGTCCGCGAGGCCCGCCGTGATGCCCCACGCGGCGAAGCCGTTGTGGCCGATCGGGAAAGCGGGGCCGCCCACGAACGAGGCGCCTGTCAGCGACCACTCCGGCGTGGAGAGTCGGGCGAGGTACCACTGCGCCGGCAGCTGGCTCGCCAGGTGCGGGTCATTAGCGAGCATCGGCTGGCCGCTGGCGGTCCGCGAACCTGAGATCGCCCAGCCGTTCGACGCACCGGCCCCGCCGACGAGACCGGCCAATGCGGCCATATCAGCGGCGAGGACGCGAGGCTGCGATCCAGCGACGGCGCCGATGGGCGAGGTCACCGGGTGCCATTCCGGGTAGGTCGGGTCGATCGCGGCGAGCGCCTCCGGGCCATCCTCGCTGAGCACCTTCCAGCGCGCCAGCTCTGAATCCCAGTTCGCGGAGAGGGCCAAGCTCTGGAGGCCGGCGAAGGCCAGCACGTCGGTCACCCGCCACATGGTCGCGGCGCTCCGCAGCAGGACCAGCTCGTGCGGTCGTCGAGCCTGCGCCAGACCGGCGTTGACGCCGCCAACGTAGGCCTCCAGCGTCTCCCGGACGTCGGGTGCCACCAGCGTAAGCTGGCGCGCAGCCGTCTGTGCGAAGCCAAGCCGCCGCGAGAGCCGATCGATCGGAAGAGCTGCCGGTCCGGCCATCTCGGCCAGGGTCCCTCGGCCGGCGCGCAGCAGGGTCTCGAGCTGGAAGCCTCGGTCCTGCGCGTGGCAAAAGCCAAGCCCGAACCACGCGTCGTGGTCGGAGCCCGCAATGACGTCGGGGATGCCCCAGCGGTCGCGCTGAATGACGATCGGCGCTGAGACGCCCGCGATCGTGATCTGGCCGCGCGTCGTCGCGAGCCGCCGCCCGAGCACGCGAAGCAGGATCTTCGGCCAGTTCGGCTGGGGCATCGGGCCCATCTTGCCACCTCCTATACTCGCCGGCATGAGCCGAACGATCGAGCTGCTCATCGGGCTGATGCTGCTGCTGATCGGGGTCGTGGTACTCGCCTCTGACCTGCTGGCGAGCTGGATTCGAGGGCTCGGCATCAGTCCTGAGGTGTGGGCCTGGTGGCCAGTTCTGCTGATCATCTTGTCGCTCTTCTTCCTGGTGCCCGGGTTCGCGGGTCGCCAGAACCGGCGCCTGCGGGCGGGGATGGTGATCCCCGGCGTCATGCTCGCCGCGGTCGGAGCGACGCTGCTCTACACCAGCCTCAATGATCGATGGACGGCCTGGAGCTACCTCTGGACCAGCATCCCGTTCAGCCTCGGCCTGGGCATGTATGCGGCGGGCTGGATCGCCGATGCACCCGCCTTCAAGTGGATCGGCTCCGGGATCGCCGCAGGCGGCGTCGTCGCCTATCTGGCCTTCGCGACCGCCTTTGGAGGCGAGGCATTCCGACTGGTTGGTGCTCTGGGCATCATCGGTCTCGGCCTGGCGCTGACGATCGGCGGACTCGCCGAGCGCCTCTCGCGGAAGTCAGCCGCGTAGGAATCGGTCGAACCAGGCGGCGGTGCGCTCCATTCGGTCGATGCGCCGGTCTGGCCGACCGGAGTTCTCCATGCATCACGGTCGCTAGTGGCTCGCCAAGAGGCGGGCAACGATCACTGCTGCGCCGATGCCCACTGCCCCCGAAGGCAGCGACCGACGCCAGCCCCGTGCAGCGTCGGCCAGCCCGAACGCAGTCAGAGCTGCGGCCAGCGCTCCGGCCGTGCCGGCCACGGCTGCCAGGAACGAGAGTGCCAGGGTGGGAGAGGCAACGCCAAGCTGGCGCTCGCCGGCCAGCAGTGTGCCGGCCAGCACGCTGAGCAGCGCTCCGAAGAGGCCGGCACCCAGGGTTCCCGCGAAGGCCCAGCTCCGGCCTATCTGCGTGCTTCCAGTCAGCACCGCGCCGGCGACCAATGCCACGGCAATCGTCACGGCCCCCAGCAGGAGCGATCCCGAGGTGGTGGGCCGCTCTACCACGAGCCAAGCCAGCGCGGCCAGGGGCCCAGCCAGCATCCCGAGTGCGGCGACCCACGTGAGTGGCCGGGACCAGTCCTCCGGATCCTCTGGCGGTACGACGGTCCCGAGCCGGACGCTGACGGGGACCTGCTCCTCGCCCTCCTCTGGAGGAAGAGTCACGCCGAGATGCGCTCGGTCGCAACCTCGCGTGCCGCCGGCGCCGTTGCGAGGCGCATGCCGAGGATGCGAGCCCCGAGCTCCCTGGTCATCCAGCCAGCCTGCGAGCGGAGCGCCGGATCAGTCTCGGTTTCGGACAGGCCGGCGAGCGCATGCAGCTGAGGCAGGGCCCTGGGTGTGTCGAGGTCGTCATCCATGGCCGCGAGGAAGCGGGTCCGGTGCTCCGCGACCATCGGATGGAGGT
>JALYTG010000041.1 GCA_030854405.1 Chloroflexota bacterium
TTTGGCCCATGCCAAGGCGACGCGTGAGCACGAATCGAGCGTGCGGCGGACTGGAGAAGCGGCTTTCGGTCGCATAGCACGACCACCAGTCGTAAACGGCAAGATCTGCCGCGTCGGTGTCACTTAGCACGATCACCAGTCGTAAGAGGCTACAGCGACGCCATCCGAGCGGCTGAGTAGGAGGGCGCATCGGTCTTGCAGTACCCTTACGGCACGATGACCGCGAGTGACCAGGCCGATGCGTTCTATGCCCGTGTTGGCGCCGGAGGCAAGGTCGAACCCGATGACTGGATGCCGGACGACTATCGCGCCGCGGTCCTCAAGTTCGTGGAGATGCACGCCAACAGCGAGCTGATGGGGGTCCTGCCCGAGAGGGAGTGGATCATGCGCGCACCCACGCTGCGCAGGAAGCTGGCGCTGACCAGCAAGATCCAGGATGAGGTAGGCCACGCGCAGCTCCTCTACCGGGTGGCCGAGGATCTGGGCAAGTCGCGCGAGCAGATGCTCGCCGACCTCGTGGCGGGCAAGACGAAGTTCCACAACGTCTTTCACTATCCAACCCGCTCGTGGGCCGATGTCGGGATCATCGCCTGGCTGGTCGACGCCGCCGCGATCGTCAGCCAGCAGGCGCTTCGCGACTCGTCCTACGCGCCGTACGCGCGGACCATGAGGAAGATCTGCTGGGAGGAGTCGGTCCACATCATGCACGGCCGCGACGTGGTGCTGACTCTCATGAACGGGACCGCCAGCCAACGCGCGATGGTGCAGGAGGCGCTCGACCGATGGTGGGGCCCGCTCATGCAGATGCATGGCCCGCCGACCGATCCGGCGAAGGACAAGGATCTGCACTGGCGGATCAAGGGCAAGAACAACGAGCAGCTGCGCCAGGAGTTCCTGGCGATCTACGTCCCGCGCATCCGCGAGCTCGGCCTGGTGATTCCCGATCCCGAGCTCGAGTACAACGAAGCCGCCGGCCGATGGCACTATGCCGAGCCGGACTGGGATGAGCTGCGTTCCGTGGTGACCGGCCATGGGCCGATGTCGGCGGAGCGGCTCGAGTTCCGCCGGCTCAGCCAGGCGCAGACGCAGTGGGTCCGCGACGCGCTGCTCGGCATGGCGAGCGCCGCCGCCTGATGTGAACGACCGGGTCTGGGAGGTCTTCCGCCAGGAGGCCGAGGGTGATCCGATGACGCACTCAGGCAACGTGAATGCCCCGGACGAGGAGCTGGCGATGCACTACGCGCGCGAGTTCTACGGTCGCCGCCAGGAGAGCAATCGGCTCTGGGTCGTGCCGCGCGAGGCCATCGCGGAGCTCGACGACCCGGACCTGCTGAAGCCACCGTTCGACCGCTCGTTCAAGAAGCCGGGCGGCTACATCATCAAGCACAAGCTCGAGGCCGCGAAGGCGCGCGCCGGCTCAGAGGGACCGGCGACGGCGCGCGCCGGCTCAAAGGAGCCAGCCCGGTGACGACCGTCTACGTGTCAGGGCGCTTCGGACGGCACGAGAGCACGACTGCACCGGTGCACGGATGCGGCTGACGGAGCCGACCCCGCCGCCCCTCTTGCTGGACGCTCCGACGCGGGAGGCGCTTGCCGAGCTGCTCCTCAGCCTGGCGGACGACGAATTCGTGATCGGCGTCTGGGATTCCGAGTGGACCGGCATCGCACCGATGCTGGAGGAGGATGTCGCCACCAGCTCGATCGCGCAGGACGAGATCGGCCACGCCCGCGCCCTGTACGAGCTGCTGGCGGACGTGACCGATGACGACGCAGACCGGATCGCATTCGGCCGTGCGGTGGGCGACTACCGGCATGCGGCCCTCCTCAACCACGCCCGCGGCGACTGGGCCTTCACCGTTGCGCGCCGCTTCCTGTACGAGCACGCCGATGCCGTACGCCTCGAGGCGCTTGCCCACTCTTCCTACGAGCCGCTGGCGGGCCTGGCGGCCAAGATCCGTCGCGAGGAGAGCTACCACCTGATGCACTTCGACCTATGGGTGCGCCGGCTGGCTGACGGCCCCGGTGAGGCGCGCCCGCGCCTGGAGGCGGCACTGGCCCGCTGCCTGCCGGAGGCGGGGAGTGTCTTCGCTCCTCTCGCCGGCGAGGATCGGCTGCTGAAGGCAGGGATCCTGCCCGAGTCGCTCGAGACACTCCGGGGACGCTGGCTCGAGCAAGTGACGCCGCTTCTTGCCGAGCTCGATCTGCCCGCGCCGGACGCAGATGCGCCCGACGCCGAAGGCCGCACCCGCCGCACTGACGATTTCGTGTGGCTGCACGCCGAGTTCACCATGGTCGCCGGCTCCGAGGAGGGCGCTCTATGGTGAGCGAGGCTGCGGTCTGGGCCGCGCTGGCCGAGGTGCCCGATCCGGAGATCCCGACGATCAGCGTGGTCGACCTCGGCGTCATCCGTGGCGTGCAGGTCGAGGGCGAGCGGCTGACGGTCGAGATGCTGCCCACCTTCGTCGGCTGCCCCGCCATCGACGTGATGCGGGCGCAGATCGGGCAGCGGCTGGCTCCCCTCGCGGACGAGGTGGTCGTCAAGCTGAGCTTCGCCGAACCGTGGACCTCGGACCGGATCACCCCGGAGGGGCGCGAGAAGCTACGCGGGAGTGGGTTCGCGCCGCCGGCTGCCATCGGCATTTCGGACGAGCTCACCGTGATGCCCATCGCCACCTGCCCGTACTGCGGCTCGCGCAACACGAGCCTGGAGAACCCATTCGGACCGACTCTCTGTCGTGCGATCTACCACTGCGCCGACTGTCGCCAGCCCTTCGAGCAGTTCAAGCGCATCTGAGCGCATCTGACGCCGGAGCTGCGGACGGCCCCCCGCGACCGTGTGAGGGCGGGCCGCATCGGTCTGTCATGCGTTACCCTTCGGAGCATGGCTGACGACTCTGACGAGGTCCGTTCGCGCCCCGAGGAGCTCCTCGACGCCGGCGCCCACGACCGGCTCGACACGATGCGCCATTCGGCCGCCCACATGATGGCAGCCGCGGTGCTCGACCTGTTTCCGGGGGCAAAGCTGGGGATCGGTCCGGCCATCAAGGACGGCTTCTATTACGACTTCGATCTGCCTCGCGCGCTGGGCCCCGTCGACCTCGAGGCGATCGAAGGCAAGATGCGCGCGCAGGTGAAGGCGGGTCTGCCCTTTGAGCGCCGCGAGCTGCCACGCGATGATGCGGTGGCACAGCTCGAGGCGGAGGGCCAGGACTACAAGGTCGAGATCATCCGCGACCTGCCGGCCGAACAGTCAAAGACGGTCAGCTTCTATCACCACGGCGAGTTCAGCGACCTGTGCCGCGGCCCCCATCTCGATTCAACTGCCGCCCTCGGTCCCTTCAAGCTCCTCAACTCCGCGGCGGCCTACTGGCGCGGCGACGAAACGCGACCCATGCTGCAGCGCGTCTACGGGACCGCGTGGGAGACGCAGGAGGAGCTCGACCGCTACCTGTGGCGGCTGGAAGAGGCGCGAGCGCGGGATCACCGCAAACTAGGGCGTGAGCTCGACCTCTTCACCTTCCATCCCGAGTCCCCGGCCGCCCCGTTCTGGCACCCGAAGGGGATGGCGCTGTGGCGTGCCCTCGAGGATTGGTCGCGCAAGGTGCGCCGCGAGGGCGGGTTCGTCGAGGTGCGTACCCCGAGCCTGGTGCGCAAGGAGCTCTGGGAGCAGTCCGGACACTGGGACCTCTACCAGGACAACATGTTCGTGCTCGACGACTCAGACCATATCTCCGGGCTGAAGCCGATGAACTGCCCGGAGGAGATCCTGATCTACAAGACCCGGTCTCGCTCGTACCGTGACCTGCCGATGCGCCTTGCCGACTACAGCCTCCTCTTCCGTAGGGAACGGAGCGGGGCGCTGGCCGGCCTCTTCCGCGTGCGGCAGCTCACGCAGGACGACTCGCACGTCTTCTGCCGCGACGACCAGGTGATCGCCGAGATCGACCTCGCGCTGCGCCTGGTCAACCGCCAGTACGCGCCGTTTGGCTTCTCGCCGACCTTCAAGCTGGCGACGCGTCCCGAGAAGAAGCTCGGAAGCGACGAGTTCTGGGACATGGCCGAGGGGAAGCTGACGGCGGCGCTGAAGAGCGCCGAAATCGCCTACGGGGTCGACGTTGGGGGCGCGACCTTCTATGCGCCTAAGATCGATGTCTTCATCGAGGATGCCCTGGGTCGGGAGTGGCAGACGGCGACGATTCAGCTCGACTACCAGCTGCCGCAGCGCTTTGACCTCGAGTACCGCAGCGCGGAGGGCGGCTTCGAGCGCCCAGTGATCATCCACTACGCCATCTTCGGGACGTTCGAGCGCTTTACCGGCGTCATCACCGAGCATTTCGCTGGTGCCTTCCCGCTGTGGATGGCCCCGGTGCAGGTCGTCATCGTGCCGATCGCCGATCGCCATGCCGAGTACGCCGTCACGGTGCGCGACCGCCTCTCCGAAGCGGGGATCCGGATCGAGATCGATGACCGCTCGGAGCGGATGCAGGCCAAGCTGCGCGACGCCCAGGAGCAGAGGGTGCCGGTCATGGTGGTGGTGGGGGACCGGGACGCCGAGGCAGGCGCGGTCAGCCCGCGACTGCGGACGGGCGAGTCGTCCCAGGGCGTGCCACTCGACGAGTTCCTCGCCGAGCTCCGCGGCCGCATCGACGCTCGCGAGCTGTGGCCCTACGCGGAGGGTGCGGGCGCAGGTTCTCGTCCGTCATGACTGGGAGTCGTACTAAACCGCTCGATGGGGCAGTTCGGGCTCGCACTTGGGGGGCCCACGCTCAGCGGAGCTCGTTCATCGGCGCGGGGCGGCCAAATCATTTGTTTAGTACGACCGGTGGTCATATCGGGCGATTTGGCGGGCCGCCACGATGAGGAAGATGCGCGGCATCGGCCAGCTGGCCCTCCGCTCGACCGATCCGCAGCGGGTCGCCGAGTTCTATGAGTCGGCCTTCGGCTTCAAGCGACGGGCCGATGATCCGAGCGGAGTCGACCTCGAGCTCGGCGGTTTCGAGCTGAGCTTTCGCCGCGGCGAAACGCCGACGCGCGACGGGATTCAGATCGGCTTCAAGGTCGACACCGCCGGCGAGGTTGATGCCTGGGCCCAGGATCTGGGCGGGCGTGGCTTCGCCCTCGTCGGGCCACCAACCGGCGACCGGTCGGAGGGGACGCGATCGTTCCGCGTAGCCGACCCGGAGGGTCGCCAGGTGGCCATCTTCTATGACTTCCCGTGAGCACCCGCTGCGTTGACCGTTTGGAGGGCATCGGTGTATAGTCGGCCCGCGTTCGCGCAGATGGAACTGGGCCACCCGCCCGTATCGGCCGGTGGCTTCTCTGTTAGGGAGTGGCACTAAGATCGCGAGAGATCTCCGAATAAACGAGATGATCCGCATCCGCGAGGTTCGGGTCATTGATGACGAGGGCCAGCAGCTGGGGGTGATCCCCACCGCCGAGGCTCTCGCCCTCGCCCAGGAGAGGGGACTCGACCTCGTCGAGGTCGCTCCCACCGCCGTCCCACCGGTCTGCCGCATCCTCGATTACGGCCAGTACAAATACGAGCTCCAGAAGCGCGATCGCGAAGCGAAGAAGAAGCAGAAATCGCAGACCTTCAAAGAGGTCCGGCTGGCCGTCAAGATCGACGTCCACGACCTCAAGACGAAGGCCCGCCGCGCGGCCGAGTTCCTGGATCACGGGGACCGGGTGAAGGTCACGGTTCGCTTCCGCGGGCGCGAGATCAGCCACGCGAACCTGGGACGCGATCTGCTGATGCGGACCGCCGAAGTGCTCGCGGAGCACGGGACGATCGAGCGTCAGCCGCTCCTCGAGGGGCGGAGCATGTACATCGTGATGGGGCCGCTCGAGAAGCGGGCCGAAAAGAAAAACGAGAGCGGCGAGACGATCGCGGATGCGATCGTGGCCAAGGGAGAGCTGCCGGCGCCCGCGGCGCAGGTTTCCGACGTCAGCGCTGAGACTCCGGTGGAGCGGGGATAACCACGGCATGCCGAAAATGAAGACCCACAAGGGCACCGCCAAGCGCTACCGGAAGACCGGGTCCGGCAAGTGGGTGCGTCCGAAGGCGTGGCGCGGCCATCACCTCCAGATCAAGCCGAGCCGCCGCACGCGACGCTACGACGGCATGGCCGCCGTGCCGTCGACCCACACGGCGCAGCTGGAGCGGCTGGTGCCCTACGCGGGAAAGAAGTAGCAGGTGGCTCGCGTCAAGCGCGGCGTCGCCGCGCATCGCCGTCACAAGCGGCTGCTGAGCCAGGCCAAGGGCCGTCGCGGTACGCGTTCGAAGCTGATCCGGCCGGCACGCGAGGCGCTGATCCACGCCCTCGTCTACGCCTACCGCGACCGACGTGATCGGAAGCGGAACATGCGCCGCCTCTGGATCCAGCGGATCAACGCCGCCACCCGTCAGCACGGCCTGCCCTACGGTCGCTTCATTGCCGGCCTCAAGAGGGCCGGGGTGGAGGTCGACCGCAAGGTGCTCGCCGATCTCGCCATTCGCGACGAGGTCGCCTTCAGCAAGATCGTAGCGATCGCCAAGGCCTCGTTTACCGGCTAGCCGGCTCGCACGCCGGCACCCACGACCCTGCTCGCATCTGCGAGCGGGGTCGTTCGTTTTTCACCGATGATGAGACCGATGAAGTCCTACTCCGCGCAGTCGGCGTCAGACACCTTCGTGCAGCACGAGTGCCGTGCCGCACCGCTGGACGAATGGGCGTGACGGCGTGAGCGACCTGCGCGGCGAGCTGGAGCGGCTGCGGCAACGAGTCGGGGAGCGCCTCGCCGCCGCCACCAGCGCAGCCGCCGTGGACGAGCTCCGCACCCAGCTGCTCGGGCGATCGGGCGAGCTGACGACTCTCCTCCGCCAGCTCGGCAGCGCGGAGGTGGCAGACCGCCCGGCGCTCGGACAGCTGGCCAACGAGGTGCGTGACGAAGTAAACCGGGCGATCGGCGCCAGGCTCACCGAGCTGCAGGGAGCCGACCTGGACGCGCGCCTGGCGGCCGAGGCGCTCGACATGGGCCTGCCCGGACGACCCGTGCCGGTCGGCCACCTGCACCCGACCCTGACCGTGATGCGGGATGTACGGGAGATCTTCCGCGGCTTCGGCTTCGAGGTCTTCGAGGGACCGGAGATCGAGACCGAGGAGTACAACTTCGAGCTTCTCAATATCCCGTCGGACCATCCGGCGCGTGATCTGTGGGACACGCTCTACGTCGCCGAGCCAGGGAGCGACCCTCCGCTACCAGCTCGCGACGGCACGATTCTGCGCACCCACACCTCGCCGGTGCAGATTCGAGCCATGCGAGCGCTCGAAGCGCCGATCCGCGTGCTGATGCCGGGCCGCTGCTTCCGCTATGAGGCGGTCGACGCCAGCCACAGCGTCGAGTTCTTCCAGATCGAGGGGTTGGTGGTCGACCGCGACACCTCGCTGGCCGACCTGAAGGGGATGCTGGAGGAATTCGCGCACGCGCTCTATGGACCGGAGACGAAGACGCGCTTCCGCCCCGGCTACTACCCGTTCACCGAACCATCGGTCGCCTTCGACGTCGGGTGCCTGGTGTGTGGTGGTGTCGGCTGCCCGGCCTGCAAGCGCTCCGGCTGGATGACGATCCTGGGCGCCGGCATGGTCCACCCCACCGTGCTACGCAACGGCGGCTTCGATCCCGACCTGTACCAGGGCTACGCCTTCGGGATGGGACCAGACCGGATGACGCTGCTGCGATACGGGATCGCCGACCTGCGCTCGCTCATGGGCGCGGATCTGCGCTTCCTCGAGCAGTTCAGCGGAGGCCGCTAACCGTGCGTGTCCCGCTCACCTGGCTGCGCGACTACGTGGATATCGCCCTCTCGCCGGCTGAGCTCGCCGAGCGACTCACGCTCCGAGGCATGGAAGTCTCCGGCATCGAAACGACAGGGGCTGACTGGACCGATGTGGTCGTCGGCCGGCTGCTGTGGGTCGAGCAGCATCCGAATGCCGACAAGCTCACCCTGACGACCGTCGATGTCGGCGACGCCAAGCCGCTCCATATCGTCTGCGGCGCGACCAATATCGCGCCCGGGCAGCTCGTTCCGGTCGCCCGCGTGGGGGCGCTGCTGCCGGGCGAGCGACGGATCGAGCGCAGCAAGATCCGTGGCGTGCAGTCGGAGGGGATGCTCTGCAGCGCGGCGGAGCTGAGGCTCGGGAGCGACGCGGAGGGGATCCACATCCTTCCGGATGGCGTCGCGATCGGCACGCCGCTGGCCGAGCTGCTCGGCGAGGTCGTGCTCGACATCGACGTCAAGCCGAACCGCGGCGATGCGCTCTCGATGGTCGGCCTGGCTCGCGAGGTTGCGGCCTTCAGTGGTTCCGCGCTGCGGGAGCCATTGGTCAGCCTGGAGGAAACCGATGAGCCCGCCAGCGACCGGATCAGCGTCCGAATCGATGAACCGGATCTCTGCCCGCGCTTCACGGCGCGCTATTTCGAGGGAGTGAGCATCGGCCCTTCCCCGGAATGGATGCAGCGCCGCCTGCTGGCTGCGGGGATGCGACCGATCAGCGCGGTGGTGGACGTCACGAACTACGTGATGCACGAGCTCGGACAGCCGATGCATGCGTATGACGCGGACGCGATCCCTGATGGGTTGATCGTCGTCCGTCGCGCCCATGAGGGGGAGCGGCTCGAGACGATCGACCACGTGCAGCGGGTCCTCGACCCGCGGATGCTGGTGATCGCCGACGCCTCGGCTGCGATCGGGCTGGCCGGCATCATGGGTGGCGCCTCGACCGAAGTCGGAAGCTCCACGACCCGAGTGATCCTCGAGTCGGCCATCTTCGACGGACCCACGATCCGCAACACGGCCCGGCGCCTGGGGCTGCGCTCCGAGGCGAGCGCGCGGCACGAGAAGGGGATCGGCCCCGACCTGCCCCGCGGCGCGATCGATCGGGCGGCACAGCTGATCGCCGAGATCAGCGGCGCGCGCGTGGCGCGCGGGATCGTCGACAACGACCCGAACCCGAAGCCGCAGCGCACGATCGCCCTGGATCTGGCTCGCATCGAGCGGCTGCTCGGCATTCCGCTCACCGCGCAGCGCGTCGACGAGCTGCTGCGGCCGCTCGGCTTCGAGACGGAGTCGGCCGGGGATGGGCTCAACGTGACGGTGCCGAGTTTCCGGGTCGATGTCACGGAGCCCGCCGACGTGGCGGAGGAGATCGCCCGCGCCGAGGGATACGAGCGGATCCCGGCGCGAGCACAGCAGCCAACGCTTCCGTCACATCGGCCCGACCCGACCGCGGCGCGCGAACGGGTGCGCCGCGTCCTGGCCGGGCTGGGGCTGGACGAGACGGTGACCTACGCGCTGATCGCTCCCGCCGACCTGGCTCGGGCAGGCCATCCGGCCACCGGCGACCACCTGGTGGGAATCGCCAACCCGCTGGCCGTGGACCACTCGGTGCTTCGCCCTGTCATTTGTCCCTCGCTGCTCGGCTCGCTGCGCGACAATGCTCGCCAGCGCCGCGCGGACGCGTGGCTCTTCGAGGTCGGCAAGGTGTATTGGTATCACCCCGGCGATCCAACGCCGCGCGAGCGGCGGGCGGAGACCGCCGGGACCGGCCGCTATGAATCGTGGGAGCTCGGGATCGCGTTGCTGGGCCACGGGACGCCCCGCAGCATGCATGGGGCCGACGAGCCGGCGGACGTGGCGTCGCTCAAGGGCATCGTCGAGGCCCTGCACGAAGCGCTCGGCGCGCCGCTGCCGTCGTACCTTGCCGAGCCTGCCGACGATCGGCATCCACACCGCCACCCGGGACGGACGGCGCGGATCTTGGATACCGCCGGCCGCGCCTACGGCTCGCTGGGCGAGGTGCACCCGCAGATCGCCGCCGAGTGGGACCTGCCCGGCCGCCCGGTCGATGCCTCGCTTGACCTCGATCACCTGCTGGGCCTGATCCCCGAGACGACCCGCGCCGTTGCCGTCCCGAGCGCCCAGCCGATCGACCGGGACCTGGCGGTCGTGCTGGAGAGAAGCACCTCGGTCGGCGAGCTGCTGCGCATCACGCGGATGTCCGCCGGACCCATGCTGGCCAACCTGCGCCTCTTCGACGCCTATGAGGGCCCGCAGGTGGGCGAGGGGCGCGTCTCGTATGCGCTCGCGCTGCGCTTTCAGCCGGGGTCGACGGCCGACGAGACTGCGGTCGAGAAGGCGCTCAACAGGGTGCGCGGCTCGCTCCGACACCACCTGGGGGCAGAGATCCGCTAGGGACCTTTGCGGACCTTGTGGCGCCCACGCACCGGCTGCTACCCTTGCGCCCGCCGAAACGAGGGAAACAGGTGGAGCTGCTCACCAAGCTGAACTGGATCGATCTGGCGGTCATCATTGTGCTGGCCGCCGGTGTCCTGCTGGGCTACACGCAGGGGATCATCCGCTACCTCCTCAACGGGGTGGCGGTGCTGGTCGCCTTCGTGCTGGCCAGCCAGCTCAAAGGGCCGGTGACGGATGCCCTTGGCCTGTGGACCCCGACCACCCCCGAGCTCAAGGAGCTGTGGATCTTCATCTTCTTCTTCGTCGCCTTAATGGTCGTCTTCTGGTTCATCATCCGCGCCTTCTACCGACGCACGCGGCTGCCGATCGTGAAGCAGCTCGACGAGATCGGCGGCGCGGTGCTGGGCCTGCTCGTTGCAGCCCTCGTACTCACGTTCCAGCTTGTGGTGCTCGACAGCTTCTTCAAGGGCGCGAGCGCCGATCAGATCTCCTCCGCCGGCCCGCTGAAGGCGTACTACGAGGGGCTGAACTCCTCGCTGATCCTCGGCTATTTCCGCGACACGATCCTGCCGATCGCCGGCTTCGTGGCGCGTCCATTCGTCCCGAGCGAGATCGCGGCTCTTCTCAAGCTGCCGTGACCCTTCGCGCGTCGGTCGCGGTGACCGACCGGGCCTGGTTCGACCGATCCGCCCTTGAGCTCGCGCCAGACCTGCTCGGCATGCTGTTGAGCCACGACGCGCCGGACGGTCGCGTGGCAGGCGAGATCGTGGAGGTCGAGGCCTACCTCGGGCCTGAGGATCTTGCCGCGCACTCCGCCCGCGGCCGGACGTCGCGCAACGCGGTGATGTTCGGCCCGCCGGGCCACCTGTATGTCTACCTGGTGTACGGCATCCACCACTGCATCAACGTGGTCTGCGGCCCAGGCCCCAAGCCGGAGGCGGTGCTGGTTCGTGCCGCGGCGCTCTCCGAGGGGCTGACCACTGCCCGCGCGCGGCGTGGCGCCGCACCAGATCACCGCCTGGCGGCCGGACCCGGCAACCTGGCGCTCGCCTTCGGGATCGATCGGTCGCTCGATGGCGCCGACCTGCTCAGCGGCCCGGTGCGGATCGGTCCTCGGGTCGCCCAACCGCCGATCGAGATGCGGCCGCGGATCGGGGTCGGCTACGCACAGGAGTGGGCTGGGCGGCCCCTCCGCTTCGTCGTCCCCGGCGATCCCCGAATCTCGCGGCCATGAGCCAACTCGAGTTGGCGCCGGGTGCCGCTGCCGACCCCAGCACCCTGCGCGCCATTGAGTTCGGTGCGATCGTGGAGCAGCTCGCTGCGCACACCGCCTTCGCTCCCGGGCGAGAGCTGGCAGAAGCCACCATGCCGGCTGCCGACCCCGTGCTGGTGGGCCTGCTTGGCGACCAGACCGATGAGGCCGCGCGCCTGCTCGAGGAGCAGGCGCAGGCGGGGATCGGGGGTGCGCGCGACATCCGCGCCTCGCTCGAGCGTGCCCGCCGAGGCGGCCGCCTCGCGGCGCAGGAGCTGCTCGACGTGGCCGAGACGCTGTACGCAAGCGGCCGCTTCGCCGAGCGTCTCACCGGCTGGCGCGGACACCACCTTTCGGAGGTGCGCGACGATCTCGACGACGCGCCAGCACTGCAGGAGCGGATCCGGCGAAGCGTCGATGAGTCTGGCGAGCTCCTCGACTCCGCCTCCTCGCAGCTGGCGAGCCTCCGCAAGCGGCTGCGCACCGCGCAGGATCGCGTTCGAGAGCGCCTCAACACGATGCTGCGCTCGACCGCCCTGGCGGGCGTGATCGGTGAGCCCATCGTGACGCTGCGTTCCGGCCGGTATGTGATCCCGGTCCGCGCCGAGGCGAAAGGACGGCTGAAAGGGATCGTCCACGACCAGAGCGCGTCGGGGGCGACCCTCTTTGTCGAGCCGCTCACCGTGGTCGAGCTGAACAACACCTGGACCCAGGCCGCCATCGAGGAGGAGCATGAGGAGGAGCGGATCCTCGACGAGCTGTCGCGGGCCGTCGAGGAGCGCGCAGAGGCGCTGCTCGCGTCGCTGGCCGCGCTGGCGCGTGCCGACCTGTGGATGGCGCGGGCGCGCCTGGGCGCTCAGCTCGACGCGGTCCGCCCAGACCTCGCCGACGATGCAGTCGAGCTCCTCTCAGCCCGTCACCCGCTGCTGGGTCCGGCCGCGGTGCCGATCGACCTGCGGCTCGGCGACCGCTTCGGCTACCGAGCGCTGGTGGTGACCGGTCCGAACACCGGCGGCAAGACGGTCTCGCTCAAGACGCTGGGGCTGCTGGTGCTCATGCACCAGGCTGGCCTTCGTGTCCCTGCCGCCAGCGGAGCGCGCCTGCCGGTCTTCAACCGGGTGATGGCCGACATCGGCGACGAACAATCGATCGCGCAGTCGCTCTCGACCTTCTCGAGCCACCTGCGCAACGTCGTTCGCTTCGCCGCGGCGGCCGGTCCCAGGGCGCTCGTGCTGCTCGACGAGGTCGGCGCGGGAACCGATCCAACGGAGGGCTCCGCTCTCGCCATGGCGATCGTCGCGCGCCTCCTCGAAGCGGGGGCGTGGGTCGCCGCCACCACCCACTACGCTGAGCTGAAAGCCTTTGCGGAGACGCACCCCGGCGTGACCAACGCGGCCGTCGAGTTCGACGTGAAGACGCTGCGGCCGACGTACCACCTGCGCATCGGCCTGCCCGGCAAATCGCAGGCCTTCGCCATTGCCGAGCGGCTGGGACTACCGCCGGAGATCCTGGCCGATGCCCGAGAGCGCATCTCGGCCGAGCACGCCTCGATGGAGGAGACACTGGCCGCCATCGCCCGCGCACAGGTCGAGCAGGCCGAGGCTCTTGATCGCGCCCGCGCTGAAGAGGCAAGCGCCGGCCAGGAGAGTGAGCGCGCCCGCTCCGGCGT
>JALYTG010000042.1 GCA_030854405.1 Chloroflexota bacterium
CTAGAGGGGATCTTCTGCGAGCCCGCCTCTGCGGCCGGCGTGGCGGGCGTGCGACGCCTGGCGAGCGAGCGACGGCTGGATCGGTTCGACATGGTGGTCTGCGTACTGACCGGCCATGGTCTGAAGGATCCCGACATCATGGCCGGCGAAGAGGGCTCGATGACCCCTGTGGCGCCTGAGCTGGGTCCGATCCGGTCAGCGATGGGCCTCTAGCCGACCGTAGCGCTCCATCACCTCGAGCAGCCGGTCGTGCGGCAGGGCGTGGGCGGTCACCCCATCGCGTCCGGTCATCGTCTCCGCGGCGACGAGGGCGTTGATGATCGCCTCCTCGGTCGCCTCGACGGTCGCCTCGAAGAGAGGGTCGATCTGGGCGTCGACGACCATGCTGACGCTGGCGGTCAGCCGCGGGTCACTCTCCCCCGCCCGGGCCGAGACGTCGCGGTTGCCTGTGGCGAAGGCGATGAACAGATCGCCGGAGCCGTGCGACGCGTGGCTTCCCATCCGGCCGAGGGCCAGCGAGGGGCGCTGCGCAAGCCGGGCGCATTGGTGCGGAAGAAGCGGTGCGTCGGTGGCTACGACGACGATGATCGAGCCGCCCCCAGGCCCTGAGCGATCCGCGGCGCGCCTGATGGCGTCCAGCTGATCCCAGGGGCTAGGCAGCTCGTCGCGCGGGATCTCCCTGCCGACCGGCACGCCATCGATGCGCAACAGCTCGCGGCGACCGTAGTTGGCCTGCACCAGGATCCCCACCGTCCAGCCGCCCTGTCCGCGGTCAAGGCGACGCGAGGCGGTGCCGATCCCTCCCTTGAACTCGTGGCAGATCATGCCGGTTCCGCCGCCGACATTCCCCTCGGCCACGGTCGTCGAGGCGGTCGCCAGGGCAGTTTCGACGTGCTCGGGGCGGACATGGAACCCGTTCATGTCGTTGAGGGCACCGTCGTACGTCTCGCCGACGACCGGCAGCGACCAGAACTCTTCGTCGCCTTGTGAGCGAGCAGCCGCGGCCACCAGCGCGTCGTGGACCACGCCAACGCTGTGGGTGTTGGTGAGGCCGATCGCTCCCCCCAGCAGGCCTGACTCGCGGATCCACTCGAGGCCGGTCAGCTCGCCGTTGCCGTTGAGGCGGTGACAGCCCGCGAAGAGCGGCTCGCGCCAGATGTCGCCGTCGTGCGGCACGATCACCGTGACACCCGTGCGCACCGGACCGCTGCCGACGCGGAGCGGCCCTTCGCCTTCGACGAGCGTGGTGTGGCCGATGCGGACGCCGGCGACATCGCTGACGGCGTTGAGTGGACCCGGGGTCAGCCGCCCGATCTCGATTCCAAGATCTCGTGCGCGCACGCCGCGATGGTAGCCGCCGTCAGATCGTGAAGCAGGCCTCAACGACCGCGGCAACGAACTCCTCCGCAGGCGCGGATTTCGCGACAAAGGCGAGGTCCGGGCCAGGCAGCGCCATCTCTCGGCCTCCCCAGCCGGTGAGCACGATCCGCGTCGCGGGCCAGGCCAGCCGAATGCCGCTCAGGAGCGCGACTCCGGCATCGGCATCCGGCAGCCGCGGATCGACCACCACCACGTCGGGGCGATGGCGCTCCACCAGTTCGAGCGCGGCTCGGACGTCGCCGGCGCTGCCGAGCACCTCGACGCCTCCGGCGAGACGCAGCACATCGGTCAGGCTCTGCCTGATCCGGCGATCGGCGTCGATGATCACGATGCTCGGCGAGGTTGGGACGCGAATGGGCGCTTGCATGTGATCGGCAGGTTAGGGTGGCGGTTGGACGGCGCCATCGGCCCACCGTCGGGAGTGCCGCTACGTCATTCGGCCGTAGTCGGCGCCGAAGTCAGCGCCTGTTCGGGGACCGCGACGCGCACCGTGACGCGCGTTCCCGCCCCGGGCTTGCTTGCGATGCCGACCTGTGCGCCGACCTGCTCCGCCCGCTGGCGCATCCCGACCAGGCCGAGATGACCTCGACTCACCTGCTCCGGATCGAAGCCCTCCCCATCGTCGACCACTGTGAGCACTACTGCGCCGGAATCCTGCTCGACCCGGATATGCGCCACGCTGGCGCCGGCATGCTTGACGACGTTGTGAAGTGACTCCTGGGCGATCCGGTAGAGCGCCTCCTCCGCGTCCAGCGCCAGCCGCTCCACCGGCTCCGCCTCGACCGTGACGGCCAGCCCGGTGCGTGCCCCAACCGCCGACGCGTGGTTGCGGATGGCCTGCACCAACCCGTCCTGCTCGAGGCTCGAAGGCCGCAGCTCAAAGATCAGGGTCCGCATCTCCGCCAGGGCGTCGCGCTGCAGGTCCCGCAGCTCGGCCAGCTTCTCCCGTGCTGCCATCGGATCCTTGTCGAGCAGGATCTCCAGGCTGCGAGCGGTCAGGCCCATGCTGAAGAGCGCCTGCGTCACCGAATCGTGCAGCTCACGGGCGAGGTGGGCCCGTTCCTGGCCGGCCGCCAGCTCGGCTGCCTGCCCCCGCAGATCGGCCTCCAGGCGCTCACGCTCGGTGATGTCGCGCACCGATCCGTGCGCTCCGACGTAGCGTCCCTCCTCGACCGTGCCGATCATCGTGATCTCGACCGGCGCCCTGCGGCCGTCAGCCAGCGGCAGCTCGATCCGCAGCCGCTGCTCGGCATGCGGATCCTCGCGGAGCTGCTGCCAGGCGGCCTGGGCCACCGGCAATGCGTCGGGATTCATGAAGGCCGAGAAGTGGGTGCCGAGCATCTGCTCCTGCTTCCAACCAGTCCGCCGCTCCAACGAGTCGGAGAAGAAGGTGAAGCGCCCTTCGGCGTCGACCGACCAGACGATATCAGGAGAGGTATCGACCAGGAAGCGGTAGCGCTCTTCAGACGCGGTGAGCTGCTCGTAGAGCTCGGCATTGGTGATGGCGATTGCGGCCTGGTCGGCGAGCAGCTTGAGGAGCTCAGCGTCCTCCTCGTCGAAGGCGCGGATGCGCGAGGATTGCACCGTGATGGTGCCGATCAGGCGATCCGGGCCGATGAGCGGGGCGGACATCATCGAGTGAATCCCCTGCTGGCTGATTCGCAGGTCACCCTCGTCGTGCGGGAAGGCTTCGTCGGCCAGGTAGTCGCCGGTCCAGCGCACGCGTCGGTCCGTGGCCGCCCTTCCGGCGATGCCGGATCCGAGCGGGACCACGACGTCATCGTCCGAGGGCGCGGCCGGAGCGGCAGCGATCGGCCGATCGAGCTGATCGCCGCGATCAGTCATCAGGTTCACCTGGGCGCGATCTGCCCGCAGCAGCCGCGCGGCGTCCGCCACCGATCGCTGCAGCACGGTCGTGGGATCGCGCAGCGAGGCGATCTGGCCGGCGATCTCCGCTAGGCTGCGCTGCGCATCGGCCCGCTCACGCAGCTGAGCGTAGAGGCGCGCGTTGCTGATAGCGATCGCCGCGTGGTCGGCAAGGAGTCCCAGCAGCTCCGCATCGTCTGCGTCGAACGCGTGCCGGCGCCGCGACTGGACGGTGAGGACCCCAATCCCGCCCGAGCTGCCGGTAAGTGGCGCCGACATGACCGAGGCCATCCCCCGGCGGGTGATGTATTCGTCGAGCTCGGCCGTGTGCTCGAACCGCGGATCGCTGACGTAGTCGGCGGTCCAGACCACGCGGCGTTCCGAGATCGAGCGACCGGAGACGCCCTGGCCGATGGGCACTGGGACGTCGTCGAGCGGCTGATCGGCTGGGGCGTAGGCGAGGGGCAGGTCGAGCGCGGTGCCGGCCTCGTCGAGTGGATTGATCATCGCGGCATCGGCCCTGAGCAACCTCGTCGCTTCGTCGACGGCGCGTTGCACAACCGCATCGGCGTCACGCATCGACGTGAGCTGAGCGGCGATGCCGGCGAGCGTGCGCTGCGTCTCGGCCTGACGCCGCAGGTCTTCGTCGAGCTGCGCATTGGTCAGGGCGATGGCTGCATGGCTGGCCAGCGTCAGCAGCACTTCGGCGTCGTCGCTATCGAATGCGTTGGGGCGGGTCGACATGACGCTCAGGGTCGCCAGCCGGCCACCGCCACCAATCAGCGGGGCCGCCATGACGGAGCGAAAGCTGCGTCGGCGCGCATAGCTATCCGAGGCGCGCGAATGGACGAACGACTGATCCGCCAGGTAATCGCCGGTCCATGCCACGCGGCGTTCCTTCATCGCCAGGCCGGCGATCCCCTCGCCCAGCTTCAGCACTGCCTCCTGGTCCTCCGGATGATCGGGCTGCCCGCCAGCCCCGTGACCCGTACCCCAGTCGATCAGGCCCGTCTCCGGGTCAAGCTGGTCGATCAGCCCACCCTCGGCGCCGAGGAGGCGGACGGCCTCGTCAACCGCTCGCTGCAGGACGGCGGCCGGCTCGCGCAGGGATGAGATTGCCGCGGCGATCTCGGCGAGCGTGCGCTGCACCTCCACCCGGCGCGCCAGCTGCTCCGCCTGGTTGCGCAGGCCTCTCTCGAGCGGGGAGGCGGGATCAGTCGAGCTGCTCGATGGCTCTTCGAGGTCGCCAGTCATTCGGCGGAGCATACGGCATCCTCGAACAAAGGCCTGATCGGCGCGGTGTTCGACCGGCCCTACGTCATTTCGCCGACAGGGTATGTGGCCTATGCCCGATTTCGAGGCGCGCCGAGCCGTCGCAAACTGCGAGGCACCGACGCCGAAAACGGCACCAAGCAAGTCAGCACTGACCGGAGGTCCCCCGCAAGTGTTTGCCGCTTCCCAGTCCAAGAGCCGCACGACGGGCGCCATGCTCACCGTCGGCATCGTCGCCTTGACGCTCACGACGGCATACATCCACTTCAGCCTTGGTGGATTGCTCTTCCTGCTGAATGCGGCGGGATACGCAACAGCGGCCGTCGCCATCGTCCTGGGTGCGTGGGCGCCGCATCCGTTTATCGCACGCTTCAGCTGGCTGCCGCGGGCTGGCCTGATCGGCTACACGTTGGTCACCATCGTCGGATACCTGGTGATGGGGCCCTACTTCACCCTCGGCTTCATCGCCAAGGGAGTCGAGGTCGTGCTGATCGGGCTTCTGACGGTCGACATCCTGCGCGTCTACGGCAGCCCTGCCGGTCTGCTGGGCGCGGCCCGAGCCTCGGTCTTCGGCCCGGCCACGGACACCTCGGTCAACGCGTAGCGACTTCGCCCCGAGCAGCGGGTCGGGATTCATCCCGGCCCGCTCTTTCGTGCGCTCCGCCCTAGGACGGCTCGGTGAGCTTGTGCTCGACCGCGTAGAGAGCAGCCTGGGTGCGTGAGGCGAGTCCGAGCTTGCCGAGGATGTTGCTGACATGGGTCCGCGCGGTGCGCTCGGTGATCGAGAGGTCGTACGCGATCTCCTTGTTCGAGGCCCCCTTGGCCAGCTGAGCGAGCACCTCCCGCTCACGCTGGGTAAGCGGCTCGACCAGCCTCTCGTCGCGACGAGCCCGCATGCGCTGAGCCAGCAGGCGCGCGACGGCGGGGTCGAGGTGCACCTCGCCGGCGTGGGCCGCACGGATGGCGGCCTCGACCTCGTCGGCCTCCGCGTCCTTCAGCAGATAGCCGGACGCGCCCGCCTCGAGCGCCGAAGTCACCTTCTCCTCCTCGATGAAGCTCGTGACCGCGACGATCTCGACCTCGGGCTGCGCCTGCTTGATGGCGGTGATCGCTTCCAGGCCGTCCATGTTCGGCATGAGCAGGTCCATCAGGACCACGTCCGGCCGCGCGCGTCCTGCCAGGGCGACCGCCTGCGCGCCGTCCTCGGCCTCGCCGACGACCTCGATATCGTCCAGCAACTCTAAGAAGCCGCGCAGCCCTCGCCGCACCACCGCGTGGTCGTCGACCAGCATGACGCGAATGGGGGCGGGACCGGCTTCGTCGTCCACGAAGCGTTCTCCTCTGAGGCGGCGAAAGCAGGGGAAGTATGCACTGCTCAGCCGGTCGCTCGACTCGCCGCGTTGGCCTTGATCGCGTCGTGGAGGTACTGCGCCAGTCCTGGCGCGATCGTCTCGTACGTCGCCGTGAAGCGGGGGTCCGCCAGGTACATCTCGGCCAGGCCGACATGCATCTCGTACGAGCAGTCGTAGAAGGCGTCGTTGATCTGCCGTCGATGCGCCTCGGCGCCGTCCATCGCCTCTCGGCTTTCGGCTGGTTTGCCGGCGCGCATGGCGGCGACAACCTGCTCGATCGCCGCCTTGCCCTCCGCCTTGATACGGAGCCAATCCGCCTTGGTGTAGCGTGCGGTGCGGCGTGCCGATTCGCGATACGGCTCGGTGTCGCCCCAGCGCTCCTGGACCTCAGGCGCATGCTCGTCGGGGTTGAAGCTCCCGAAGACCTCGAAGCGCTGCTCGGGTGAGAGTGGGATTCCCATGTTGTGTGCCTCCATTTCCTTTTCGACGGCGGCAACCATCCGCTCCAGTCGGCCGATCCGCTCCAGCAGCAGGCCGTGCTGGCGACGAAGATGGCCGAGCGCCGTGCCGCGGCCATCGGTCATGACGTCCTTGATCTGGTCGAGGCCAAGCCCGAGCTCGCGGTAGAACAGGATGCGCTGCAGCCGATCGAGATCGGGATCGCCGTAGCGGCGATAGCCCGCATCGGTCCGCTCACCCGGTGTGAGCAGGCCGATCTCGTCGTAGTGGTGCAACGTCCGCACGGTCACCCCGGCCAGCCGGGCGACCGCACCCACCGTGTAGCTCATCGGACCTCCTTTCGCGAGCACCTTGAAGCATCACGTTACGTGAGAGTCAAGCCGAGCGGTCGAGGCCGGCCGTTTCCCGTAGCATCCAGGCACAATGCCCGACCGATGCGACTGGTCCATCAGCGACCCCCTGTACCTCGCCTATCACGACGACGAGTGGGGCGTGCCGATCCATGACGATCGAGGTCTCTTCGAGCTGCTCGTGCTCGAGGGCGCACAGGCCGGGCTCGCCTGGATCACAATCCTGCGCAAGCGCGACGGCTATCGGTCTGCTTTCGACGGCTTCGACCCGGCGCGGGTGGCCGCGTATGAGGAGGCCGACTCGGCTCGCCTGCTGGCGGACCCCGGCATCGTGCGCAATCGCGCCAAGATTCGCTCCGCTATCGGCAACGCCCGGGCCTACCTGCGCTTGACCGATGCGCTGGGGCCATTCGACGCCTGGCTCTGGTCGCTCGTCGACGATCGGCCGCTTCAGAACAGGTGGGCCTCGATGGCCGAGGTTCCCGCCGAGACCGATGCCTCCCGGGCCCTCTCGCGCGAGCTGCGGCGTCACGGCTTCAGCTTCGTGGGGCCGACCATCGTCTATGCGTTCATGCAGTCGGCGGGGCTGGTGAACGACCACGTCGTGACCTGCTTCCGGCATGCTGAGCTGGGCGGAGCCTCAGACCGGCTCCCTATACTCGGCGGCCATGGAGGAGAGCCGCATCGCGATCGTCACCGGCGCGGCATCGGGGATCGGACGTGCGACCGCCGAGCGCCTGGTGCGTGATGGGTGGCGCGTGCTCGGCGTGGATCTCGTGGGGCAGCCGGGCCCCGATCTCGTTGTCAGCGATGCAGCGTCCGAGGACGTGCTCCAGGCGGCGCTGGACCGCGCCGGCGACCGGCTCGACGGGCTCGTCTGCGCGGCCGGCCTACCACCATCGGCCGACCCCGACGAGATCGTGCGCGTGAACCTGCGCGGGCCGATGCTCGCCCTCGAGCTGGCGATGCGGGCGTTGCGGGCCGCCCATGGATCGGTCGTGCTGGTGGGGAGCATCGTGGGGGCCGTCGAGGGATCGGACCGATCGCCGGCCTACGCGGCGGCCAAAGCCGGTCTGGAGGGTCTTGCACGCTCGGCCGCGCTTTTCGGCGCTCCGGACGGCGTGCGCGTCAACGTGGTGGCTCCCGGGGCGATCGACACGCCCTTCGAACCGCCGCTCCACCCGCCCGGCGACCGGCCCGACGTGCCGCTAGGCCGGATGGGGCGGGCCAGCGAGGTCGCGGCGGTCATCGCTTTCCTGCTTGGCCCCGATGCGGGCTACGTGACCGGCGCCGTGTGGCGCGTCGACGGTGGGCGCAGCGTGGTTCCGCCGAGTCGTTGACAAGGCGGCGGCGGGCGGATACGCTCCCCGCCACTCATGAACCAGAACTGGTTTTACGGCTAGCGGGCACGATGCAGGCGGGTAGATCTCGCCGGCGGAGGCACTCGTGCCCGCAGACGCAGAGGTCACTACAGACCCTGCGTCTTTTTTGTTCCCAGCGAGAGGCGAAGCGATGATCGTGGTGATGCGTCCGGGAGCGACGCCAGAGCAGGTTGGCGAGGTCCGGCAGCGCATCGAGGCCGAGGGGCTCGAGGCGTTCGTGAGCGCAGGTGAGGAGCGGACTGTCATCGGTGTGGTCGGCACCGAGCTCGACCGCGTCGCGCATCTCGGCACCATGGACGGGGTCGAGCGGGTCCTGCGCGTCACCAACCCTTACAAGCTGGCAAGCGTCGAGCATCACCCGGAGCGGACCAGGGTGCGGGTGGGCGACGTCGAGATCGGCCTGGGCGGAGGCGAGGTGGTCGTCATGGCCGGGCCCTGCTCCGTCGAGTCGGAGGAGCAGCTGAAGGGCACCGCCCGACTGGTCATGCGCGAGGGGGCTCGGATCCTGCGCGGCGGCGCCTTCAAGCCGCGAACGTCGCCTTATACCTTCCAGGGGCTGGGCCTGCCGGCACTGCAGCTCCTGGCCGAGGCGCGGGAGGAGACCGGCATGCCCGTCATCAGCGAGGTGACCGATCCGGGCCAGGTCGAGCTCTTCGACCGATACGTCGACCTGCTGCAGGTCGGCAGCCGCAACATGCATAACTTCGTCCTGCTGCGCGCCGTCGGGCAGAGCCGCAAGCCGGTCCTGCTCAAGCGCGGCTTCGGGTCCACCATCGAGGAGTGGCTGCTGGCCGCCGAGTACATCCTGTCCAGCGGGAACCCGAATCTGATCCTGTGCGAGCGCGGGATCCGCACCTTCGAGACTGCCACCCGCAATACCCTCGACCTGTCCGCCGTCCCGGTGCTTCGCGAACGGACTCATCTGCCGATCGTGGTCGACCCCTCGCACGGGACCGGTCAACGCTCCCTGGTCGGACCGATGGCGCTCGCCGCAGCCGCCGTCGGGGCTGATGGGCTCCTGATCGAGGTCCATCCCGATCCCCCGTCGGCGAAGTCCGATGGGGACCAGTCGCTCTCGTTCGAGGAGTTCGGCGAGCTGATGGATGAGCTGCGTCGGCTGCGCTTCGTCCGATCGCACGTCGCCGATCAGCCCTCCATCGTGCCGTCGGGGATCACCGACCTGGCCGTGCTGCGCGCGCGGATCGATGAGCTCGATGCGGGGATCGTGAGCCTGCTCCAGGAGCGAGCGGCGGCGGCGCTGGAGGTGCAGCAGCTGCGCGGCGACGCTCACGGCCACGACGTGACTCGCGAGCAGGAGCTGCTCGAGCGGGCCGCGGCCGGCGACGGGGTGCTGACACCGGACGAGATGACCATGGTCTTCGGATCGATCCTGCGCGCATCCCGGTCTGCGCAGCGGCGGCACGCCGCAGCCGCCCGGAGCGAGACGTGACCCAGCGCCTGGTGGCCCGCGCCGCCGCGCTGCGCGGCACGATCCATGTCCCCTCGGACAAGTCGATCGGGCATCGCGCGCTCCTCGCCAACGCGATCGCCGAGGGCGAGGCGGAGGTGCGGCTGCGCGCGCCGGGGGCGGATCTCGAGTCCACGATCGGCTGCCTGGTGGCGCTCGGCGGCCGGATCCGCCGCAGGGGGGCAGCCATCGAGGTGCGTGGCGCTCGCCTCGAGCCGCCGCGGGCCGCGCTCGATTGCGGGAACTCTGGTACCACGATGCGGCTGCTCGCCGGTCTGCTCGCCGGGCAGCCGGTCGACGCTGTGCTCGACGGCGACGATTCGCTCAGCAGCCGGCCAATGGAGCGCGTTGCTGCGCCACTCCGAGCAATGGGAGCGCGGGTGTCGACGACCGACGGCCACGCCCCGATCGAGATCCGTGGCGGCGCCCTGCGAGCCACCGACCACGAGCTGCCGGTCGCCAGCGCCCAGGTGCTGGGCGCTATCGCCTTCGCCGCGCTCGGAGGCGAGGGCGACACGACCGTCCGCCTTCCCGGGCCCACGCGCGACCACACCGAACGGCTGCTCGCCTGGATGGGCGTTCGCATTCGCCGCAAGGGGACCGTCACCACGATCTCCGGTCCCGCTCGCCCCGCTGCGCGGTCGCTCGACGTGCCCGGCGACCCCTCGTCCGCGGCGGCGTGGCTGGTGGCAGCCGCGCTGCATCGCGACGCGGACCTGCTGCTGCCTGGCGTCTGCCTCAATCCGACCCGGCTGGCCATCCTGGATGTGCTGCGTGAGATGGGAGCGACGGTCGACGTCGAGGAGCGGGCGGCCGATGGCCCTGAGCCGGTTGGCGACCTGCGCGTGAGGAGTGGCGATCGCCTGCGGCCGATCAGCGTCGGCGGTCCCGACGTGGCCGCGCTCATCGACGAGCTGCCGCTGCTCGGCGTGGCGATGGCTGCCGCCGACGGCGTGAGCGAGCTGCGCGATGCGGGCGAGCTGCGGGTCAAGGAGTCGGATCGGATCGCGGCCATGGTGGCGGGGCTCCACGCCATCGGCGCAGATGTCGAGGAGCTGCCCGACGGCTGGCGTGTGAGGCCCGGGCTGTCCCAGGACGCCGAGATCACGACACGCGGCGACCACCGGATCGGGATCGCCTTCGCCGTGGCTGCGCTGACCGGGGTGGCAGGGACGGTCCGGATCGACGATGCGGAGTCGGCATCGGTCTCGTATCCCGGCTTTTGGGCCGACCTCGACGCGATCGCCGCGGTGCCGGCGTGAGGAGGCTCCGGCTGCTGACCGGCGGCGAGTCGCACGGGCCAGCCCTGGTCGGGATCCTTGAGGGCCTGCCGGCCCGGCTGCGCGTTTCGACTCGTGAGGTCGACCGCGACTTGCGTCGCCGGCAGCACGGCTACGGCAGTGGGCGCCGGATGCTGATCGAGCGCGACAGGGTGCAGTGGCTGTCCGGCCTGCGCTACGGGCGCACACTGGGTTCGCCCCTCGGCTTCCTGGTCGAGAACCGCGACTGGCCCAACTGGAACGATCGGATGGCGGCCGAGCCGATCCCCGCCTCTCGGCGGCCGAAGCCGATCACCCGGGCGAGACCGGGTCACGCCGATCTGGCGGGGGCCATCAAGTTCGGCACGGATGACATCCGAGACGTGCTCGAGAGGGCCTCGGCACGCTCCACGGCGGCGCGCGGTGTGGCCGGCGCCGTGGCGAGGCAGCTGCTGGCCGCGGTCGGGGTCGAGGTCTGGAGCTTCGTCGACCAGGTCGGGCCGGTGCGCGCCTTTCCCGACGCGGCCGATCCGCTCGCCTGCCTTTCCGACGGCTGGTGGCGCGCCGACCGGCTCCGCCCTTCGCCTCTGCGTTGCCCGGACCCCGCCGCCGAGGAGCGCATGCTGGCCGAGATCGACGCGGCGCGGGGGGACGGCGACTCGATCGGCGGCTCGTTCGTGGTGGTCGCCTCCGGGCTGCCGATCGGCCTTGGCTCTGCGGCTGAGTGGGATACGCGCCTCGACGGTGAGCTGGCCGGCGCTGTGATGGCCATCCCCGCCGTGAAGGGTGTCGAGATCGGGATGGGATTCGGCGTGGTGAGCCGGCGCGGGAGCGCCGTGCACGACGTGGTCGACGCCTCCGCACCCGGATGGCAGCGTCTCACCAACAACGCCGGCGGGATCGAGGGCGGGATGAGCAACGGAGCGCCGGTCGTCGTACGTGCGGCGCTCAAGCCAGTCTCGACCCTTCGCCACTCGCTCCCCTCGGTCGACCTGGTGAGCGGCGAGCCGGGTCCGGCGCACATCGAGCGCAGCGACGTGGCGATCGTGCCCCGCGGCGCGGTAGTCGGCGAGGCGATGGTGGCGCTGGTGCTGGCCGACGCGCTGCTCGCGACGTTCAGTGGCGACACGATGGGCGACCTTCTCGCGGCCGTGCGGCGCCGTCGTCGCCGCTCCGTCGGGCCCCGGGCACGATGACGGCGCTGGTCACGCTTCTCGGGCACCGGATCGGCTACTCGGCCTCGCCGGCGATGGTGAACGCCGCCTTCTCAGCGGCAGGGATCGACGCCCAGTACGAGCTCCGCGATATCACCGCGGAGGAGCTTCCGGCGGCCGTCAAGGAGCTGCGCTCCCCCAATGCCCTCGGAGCCAACGTGACGCAGCCGCACAAGGTCGACGCGCTCGACCTGGTCGACGACCTGGCGCCCGACGTCGAGCGGGTTGGTGCGCTGAACACGATCGTGCGCCGCGACGAGCGGCTGATGGGCCACAACACCGACCTGATCGCCATCGTCGCACGCCTCGCCGCACTCGCGCCGGACCCCTGGCAGGCGGTGGTGCTCGGAGATGGCGGCGCGTCGCGCGCCGTGGTCATCGCCCTCACCGATGCCGGCGCTCACGGCGTGAATGTCGTGAGCCGCTTCGACTGGCACCGCATCCCCGAGCTGCTGGTGCGGGCTGACCTGCTCGTCAACGCCACGCCGATCGGCACGGCGTCAGACGAGTCGCCAATTCCCGCCAAGCTGCTGCGGCCGGACCTGCGCGTGCTCGACCTCGTCTATCGACCCAGCCCCACCCGCCTGGTGCGCGAGGCACGTGCGGCCGGCGCGCCCGCGGAGGATGGCGCGGCGGTGCTGCATGCCCAGGCGGCCGCCAGCTTCGAGCTGTGGACCGGTCGACCCGCGCCGCTCGACGTGATGCGAGCGGCGCTCGACGCCGACCTCGAGACGGCCGGTGGCTGACGGGATCGTGCTGGTCGGCCTGCCGGGCAGCGGTAAGAGCGATGTCGGCCGCCTGCTCGCGGGGCGACTGGGTCGCCCCTTCTTCGACAGCGATGAGCTCGTCGAGCGCCGCACCGGTCGCGCGGCGGCGACAATCATCGACGAGGACGGCGAGCCGGCGTTTCGGGCCGCCGAGCGTCTCGCGATCGGCGCGATCGAGCCCGGAGCGGTGGTCGCCACCGGAGGCGGCGCGCTCAACGACCCGCTGAACCGATGGGATCTGTGGCGGCACGGCACCGCCGTCTGGCTGCATGCCTCCGCGGACGTGCTGGCGGGGCGACTGGCCGCCGACCACGTGCAACGCCCCCTGCTCGGGCCCGACCCGGCCGCCGGCCTGGCCCGGCT